>NZ_SUKD01000005.1:0-251982 GCF_013357275.1 Pseudomonas sp. BMW13
CCGCGGGAATAGCTCAGTTGGTAGAGCACGACCTTGCCAAGGTCGGGGTCGCGAGTTCGAGTCTCGTTTCCCGCTCCAAATAAACGAAAACGCCGCTCATTCGAGCGGCGTTTTCGTTTCTGCGATTTGCCTTCAGGTCGCTTGTGCCATGCCCAGCAGGGCATAGCCCAGCCCGCACAGGCCCCAGCCCAGCCAGGGCGAGAACAGCGTGCGCCAGAGCCGCAGGCGCGGCGTGAAGCCGACGCCGTGGATGAAGGCGCAGGACACGCCCCACATCACCAGCATCAGCAGCGAATGGCTGTAGCCTCCCTGGCTGTCGAGCATGGCGCCGGGATGGATCAGCAGCACCAGCGCCATGGGCACCGCCAGCAGCCAGGAGAGCGCGCGCAGTGGTGCACGCTCGCTCAGGGCAAGTTCACTCATGCTCGCTCTCGGTGTCGAGGTCCTGAGTGGTTTCCAGCCACAGGGCGTTGATGATGCCGAAGCTGCAGGCCAGCAGCACGCCAAGAATCCAGGTGAAGTACCACATCGCGTTTCTCCTCAATACAGGCCGTGGGGGTTGGCTTCGATGCTCTGCTCGTTGAGCTTGCCCCACATCTTCACGTAGCCCCACAGGGTGTAGACGAGGATCAGCGGAACGAAGATGCAGGCGACGACGAACATGATGCCCAGGGTCTTGCGACTCGATACCGCGTCCCACAAGGTCAGGCTGGAGGCCGGATCGAGGCTCGAGGGGAAGACGAAGGGGAACAGGGCGAAGCCTGCGGTGCAGATGGCCCCGACTATCATCAGGCTGCTGCCGGCGAAGGCCAGGCCGGCGCGTCGCCAGGTGCTGGCGAGAATCGCCAGCAGGGCGCCGAGCACGGCCAGCACGGGGGCGACCAGGGTCACCGGGTAACGGGCATAGTTGCCGAGCCAGCCAGCGTTGTCGGCGATCACCTGCTTGTTCAGCGGGTTCAGGGCGGCGCCGGCATCCACGGCGCTGGCCAGGGTCATGCCTTCGATGCCCATGGCCAGCCAGCTGCCAGCGAGAAGGAAGCCAACCAGGAATAGCAGTGCACAGAGGTAGGTGGCGCGGCGCGAACGTGCTGCCAGGTCACCCTCGGTGCGCAGCATCAGCCAGGCGCCGCCATGGGCGCAGAGCATGCTCAGGCTGACCACGCCGCAGAGCAGCGCGAACGGGTTGAGCAGGGCGAAGAAGGAGCCGTGGTAGGTCGAACGCATCATGTCGTCGAGCTGGAAGGGCAGGCCGAGGAAGAGGTTGCCGAAGGCCACGCCGAATACCAGCGCAGGCACCGCGCCGCCGACGAACAGGGCCCAGTCCCAGGCGCTGCGCCAGCGCGGGTCGCCGACCTTGCTGCGGTAGTCGAAGCCGACGGGCCGGCAGAACAGGGCGAACAGCACCAGCAGCATCGCCCAGTACAGCCCGGAGAAGGCCACCGCGTAGACCATTGGCCAGGCGGCGAACAGCGCGCCGCCGGCGGTGATGAACCATACCTGGTTGCCGTCCCAGTGCGGGGCGATGGTGTTGATGGCGACGCGGCGTTCGTTGTCGGTCCTGCCCACGAAGGGCATCAGCGCCATGGCGCCCATGTCGAAGCCATCGGTCAGGGCGAAGCCGATCAGCAGCACGCCGATCAGCACCCACCACACGAGTTTCAGTGTTTCGTAGTCGAACATGACGAAGTCCTCAGGCGTGGGCCGGCTGCTGTTGCTCGAAGTGGTAGCGTCCGCTGTGCAGGCTGGAGGGGCCGAGGCGGGCGAACTTGATCATCAGGTACATCTCCACCACCAGCAGCAGGCTGTAGAAGGCGATCAGCGCCGTCAGCGAGCCCCAGATGTCGCCGGTCGACAGACTGGAGGCGGACAGGTGGGTCGGCAGCACCTCGCCGATCGACCAGGGCTGGCGACCATGCTCGGCCACGTACCAGCCGGTCTGCGCGGCGATCCACGGCAGGGGCAGGCTCCACAGCGCCCATTTCAGCAGCCAGGGTTTGCTTTCCTCGTTCTTCTTCGCCGAGGCCCAGAAGGCGCAGGCGAACAGCGCCAGCATGAGGAAGCCGCAGGCGACCATGATGCGGAAGGTCCAGAACAGGCTGAACACGTTGGGGATGGTGTCCAGCGCCGCCTGCCTGATCTGCGCTTCGCTGGCATCGACCACGTTCGGCGTGTACTTCTTCAGCAGCAGACCGTAGCCCAGGTCGTTCTTGACCTCGTTGAAGGCGGCGATGGTCTCTGCCGACTTGTCGCCGCCGCGCAGGCGCTCCAGCAGCGCGTAGGCGCTCATGCCGGTACGGATGCGTGCCTCGTGCTCGATGAGCAGGTCCTTGATGCCCTTGACCTCTTCATCCAGCGAGCGGGTGGCGATCAGGCCCAGCACGTAGGGAATCTTCACCGCATAGTCGGTGCGCTGCTCCTGCTGGTTGGGCAGGCCGAACAGGGTGAAGCCAGCCGGTGCCGGGTGGGTGTCCCACTCGGCTTCGATGGCGGCCAGCTTGGTCTTCTGCACGTCACCGATCTCGTAGCCGGATTCGTCGCCCAGGACGATCACCGAGAGGATCGAGGCCAGGCCGAAGGCCGAAGCGATGGCGAAGGAGCGGCGGGCGAAGCCCTGGTCGCGCTTTTTCAGCAGGTAGTAGCTGGAGATCGCCAGGACGAAGATCGAACCGGTGACGTAGCCGGCCGCCACGGTGTGCACGAACTTGACCTGGGCCACCGGGTTGAACAGCAGGGCGCCGAAGTCGGTCAGCTCCATGCGCATGGTCTCGAAGTTGAACTCGGCGCCGACCGGGTTCTGCATCCAGCCGTTGGCGATCAGGATCCACAGCGCCGAGAGGTTCGAACCCAGTGCCACCAGCCAGGTCACGGTCAGGTGCTGCAGCCTGGACAGGCGATCCCAGCCGAAGAAGAACAGGCCGATGAAGGTGGATTCGAGGAAGAAGGCCATCAGCCCTTCGATGGCCAGTGGCGCGCCGAAGATGTCACCGACGTAGTGGCTGTAGTAGGCCCAGTTGGTGCCGAACTGGAACTCCATGGTCAGTCCGGTGGTGACGCCCAGGGCGAAGTTGATGCCGAACAGCTTGCCCCAGAACTTGACCATGTCCTGATAGACCTGCTTGCCGGTCATCACGTAGACCGACTCCATGATCGCCAGCAGGAAGGCCAGGCCCAGGGTCAGGGGGACGAAGATGAAGTGATACATCGCTGTCATGGCGAACTGCAGGCGTGACAGGTCGACGACTGATTCCGAGATCATCTCGGTTTCTCCTCGGTGGGTATTGAAGAGGGGGTGGTAGCGGGGCCGAACAGGTGGGCCTCGACGCGTTGCTGGCCGTCGCCGGGGACGGTCGGCTCGTTGAACCAGATGGCCTTGATGCTCAGCAGCAGGGTCAGCTTGATCAGCAGGATCACGGCGATCTCGCGTACGAGCGGGATGCGCCATACGGAGGCGGAGGGTTGGCGTTCGGACATCCAGGAGCTCCTTGCTGGCAGCGGGCGGCCCTGAGCGGGCGACGCTCGCTGGCAGTGTGTGTCCTAATGTTACTGATTACCTGGGGGAGTATAGAAGTGCCGGGGATTGATGCAGGTCAGTAGAACCGCGATTAGCCTGCCGACGGTGACAGACGTTGCCGGTCACGGGCCGTTTCAGTCGAATTCCGGCAGGCTGGGGGCGAGCACGTCGCGTCCGGCGGCCTGCCAGGCATCGATACCACCTGCCAGGGAAAGCACCTGGCGGTAGCCCATTTCCCGCAGGGCGTCGGCGGCCAGCGCCGAGCGTCCACTGTTCTTGCAGTAGAGCACCAGCCTGAGGTCGCGGTTGGCCAGTTGCGGGTCGTTGCTCAGCCTGAACTCCAGCAGCCCGCGAGGGATGTGGACGGCGCCGGGAATGTGCGCCGCGCTGAATTCGTCCGCCTCTCGCACGTCGATCAGCAGGTCGGCAGCCTGGATGGCCGCGTCAGCCTGCGGCAGATCGACTTCGTCGATGCGGCTCCTGGCGGCGGCCACCAGGTCATGTGCGCTCTTCATGAAACGTTCCTTTCGTCGCGTATGGGGTAGGGAGTATCGGCACGTTCCAGGGTCTCCCGGGTCAGCTGCGGCGCCAGGTGCTTGAGCGCCTGGAACTGGCTGATGAATACCTGGCCGGCGAAGCGTTCGAGGAAGTCGGAGCGGCGCAGCTGATCCATCACCGGTCCCTTGACCTCGGACAGGTGCAGCTGCACGCCGGCCGCATGCAGGCGCTCGACGATGGCGTGCAGCGAGTCCAGGGCGCTGGCGTCGATCAGGTTGACGCCCGGACACATCAGCACCAGGTGACGCACCTGCGGGCGGCTGGCGATCAGCTCGCCGATACGGTCTTCCAGATAGCGGGCATTGGGGAAGTACAGGCTCTCGTCGACACGCAGCGACAGCACGCTGGGTGACTCGACCACGGCGAAGCGCTCGACGTTGCGAAAGTGCTCGCTGCCCGGTACCTGGCCGACCACAGCCATGTGCGGCTGGCTGGTGCGCCAGAGAAACAGCAGCAGCGACAGGCCGACGCCGATGAGGATGCCGGCTTCGACACCGATCAGCAGCACGCCGAACAGGGTCGCGGCCTGCGCTGCGCCATCCTGGCGCGAGTAGCGCCAGGTATGGCGCAGCGATCGCAGGTCCACCAGGCTGAGCACCGCGACGATGATGGTGGCTGCCAGCACCGCTTGCGGCAGGTCGTGCAGCAGGGGCGTCAGCAGCATCACGCTGACGCCGATGCCGATGGCGGTGAACACGCCGGCCATGGGGGTTTGCGCCCCGGCATCGTAATTGACCACCGAGCGAGCGAAGCCGCCGGTGACGGGAAAGCCGCCGCTGAAGGCTGCGGAAAGGTTCGCCGCTCCCAGGCCGAGCAACTCGTTGTCCGGCTGGATGCGCTGGCGGCGTTTCGCCGCCAGCGTCTGGCCGACGGAGACCGACTCGACGAAGCCCACCAGGCTGATCAGCAGCGCGGCCGGCAGCAGCTGCACGGCCAGCTCCAGGTTCAGCGTCGGCAGTGTCAGGCCGGGCAGGCCCTGGGGCACGCTGCCGACGACCTTGACCCCGGCCTGCTGCAGGTGCAGCAGGCTGACCGCGATGATCGCGACGACGATGGCCAGCACCGGCCCGGCCTTGGCCAGGTTGCCGGCCAGCTGCGCCGACAGCCCGAGGCGTTGCAGCGTCTGCTTGAGGTAACCCCTGGCCCATCCCAGCCAGGCGAGGCTGAGCAGGCCGATGATCAGCGTGGGCCAGTGCGTCTGCGGCAGTGCCTGCAGCAGCTCTGGCAGCAGCTGCAGCAGGTTCTCGCCGGAGGCGGAGACGCCCAGCAGGTGCTTGAGCTGGCCGACGGCGATGAGGATGCCGGAGGCGCTGATGAAGCCGGAAACCACCGGATGACTGAGGAAGTTGGCGACGAAACCCAGGCGCAGCATGGCCATCGCGGCCAGCAGCAGGCCCGAGAGCAAGGCCAGCAGCATCGCGGCGCCGATGTATTCGGGGCTGCCGGCAGGGAACAGCGGTGCCAGGCTGGCGGCGGTCATCAGCGAAACCACGGCCACCGGGCCGACGGCCAGGGTGCGGCTGGTGCCGAACACGGCATAGGCCAGCAGCGGCAGGATACTGGCGTACAGGCCGGTCACCGGCGGCAGGCCCGCGAGCATGGCGTAGGCCAGGCTCTGCGGGATCAGCATCAGCGTGACGATCACCGCGGCCAGTCCATCCTGCGAGGCGCTGGCGCGGTTGTACGTGCGCCCCCATTGCAGACAGGGCAGCCAGTGGCTCGGCTTCATTTCTGCTCCTTGTCGAAGTCACACGCTGCGGCTGCCTCCACCGCCAGGGGCTGATGCGGCAGATGCCTGGGTTCTGCCAGCCACTCGCGCCCCCGGAGCATCAGGTCGAAGTAGATGCCAGGCATCATCTTCACCTTCAGGTCCCAGGCCAGGCGGCGCGGCACGGTCGGGTCCAGGGGGAAGGTCGGCAGCAGCTTGCCGCCATAGCCGAACTCGGCCAGCACCACCTTGCCGCGCTCCACCGTCAGCGGGCAGGAGCCGTAGCCGTCATAGATCGCCTGTGGGCCTCGGCCAGCGAGCAGCGCCAGCACGTTCTCGGCGACGACCGGGGCCTGCTTGCGCACGGCGGCTGCGGTTTTCGCATTGGGCGCCGCGCAAACGTCGCCCAGGCTGAAGACGTTGCCGAAGCGCGGGTGGCGCAGGGTTTCGTGATCGGCCTCGAGCCAGCCATCGGCACCCGCCAGCGGGCTCTGGCGGATGAACTCGGGGGCGCGCTGGGGTGGGACGGCATGCAGGAAGTCGAAGGTCTTTTCGATCGTCCGGCTTTCGCCATTGGCATCGGTCTGCCGGAACCAGGCCCGTCTGGCGGGGCCATCGACGGCAATCAGATCGGTATTGAAGTTGAGCTGTGCGCCATAGCGCTCGACGTACTGCATCAGCGGCGGAACGAAGGCCGCGACGCCGAACAGCACCGCGCCTGCCGAGCAGAACTCGACGTCGATCTGCGCCAGCACCGCCTGCTTGAGCCACCAGTCGCACGACAGGTACATGGCCTTCTGCGGCGCTCCCGCGCATTTGATCGGCATGGCCGGCTGGGTGAACAGGGCGCGGCCCTCGCGCAGGTTCTGTACCTGTTGCCAGGTATAGGGCGCCAGTTCGAACTGGTAGTTGGAGGTCACGCCGTTCTTGCCCAGCGTCTCCCTGAGACCTTCGATGCCATCCCAGTGCAGGCTGAGGCCGGGGCACACGACCAGGGCGCGATAGCTGATCCGGTTGCCGTCTTCCAGCACCACCCGTTGCTGCTCCGGCTCGAAACCGGCCACCGCCGCGTGGATCCAGTGCGCGCCATGGGGAATGCAGCGCGCCATCGGGCGCTCGGTGCGGGCTCGGTCGAACACGCCCGCACCCACCAGGGTCCAGCCCGGCTGGTAGTAGTGCTGCTCACGCGGTTCGATCACCGCGATGCGCAGCTCGGGGTTGCGCTTGAACAGGCTGGCAGTCACCGCACAGCCCGCCGCGCCGCCTCCGACCACGACCACGTCGTAGCGCTGGGTGGGCGTACTGGCGGACTGCGCCTGGGGCAGCGGCGCCTGCTGCCAGCGTTGCTGCAGGCGTGGCGCCAGCCCACTGAGGTCGTAACCGTGCTCGCCTGCGGTGCTGAGCAGCACCTGCGGGTCGAGGTGGTGGGCCTCGCTCAGTGCCCACAGGCTGGTCGAGCGAGTGCCGCTTCGGCAGAACGCCAGCAGCGGGCCGCGCGCCTGTGTCAGCAGGGCATTGAAGGCGCTGACGTCGGCATCGCCGATCTGTCCGGAAACCACGGGCAGGTGGTAGTACTCCAGGCCATTGGCCTGGGCGGCGGCCGCCAGTTCGGCGGAGCCGGGCTGGCCCTGCTCTTCGCCGTCGGGGCGATTGTTGATGACGCTGCGAAAACCGGCAGCGGCGAGCATGCCCATGTCTGCCGGCTGCAACTGGGCTGCCACGGCGATGAACGGGGTCAGGCGCTTGAGCGATTCCATGGTGATGACCTCAGAGCACGTCGAGAGGGATCTTCAGGTAGCGGGTGCCGTTGCCTTCGGCCGGCGGCAGCTGACCGGCGCGCATGTTGACCTGTACCGAGGGCAGGATCAGGTTGGGCATGCCCAGGGTGGCGTCGCGCTCGCGCCGCATGGCGACGAAATCGGCCTCGGCGATGCCCTGGTGAACGTGCACGTTGTGCGCGCGCTGTTCGGCGACCGTGGTCTGGTTGCGGAAATCGTCGCGGCCCGCTGCCTTGTAGTCGTGGCACATGAACAGGCGGGTGTCGTCGGGCAGGGCGAAGAGCTTCTGGATCGACTGGAACAGCACATGGGCATCGCCGCCGGGGAAGTCGCAGCGCGCGGTGCCGTAGTCCGGCATGAACAGCGTGTCGCCGACGAAGCCGGCGTCGCCGATCAGGTAAGTCATACAGGCCGGGGTATGGCCAGGGGTGTGCAGGGCCCGGCCACGCAGCTCGCCGATGCGGAACTCGTCACCATCGCGAAGCAGGCGGTCGAACTGGCTGCCGTCGGTGGCGAACTCGCTGCCGGCGTTGAACAGCTTGCCGAAGGTGTTCTGCACCACCCTGATGTTTTCACCGATGGCCAACTGGCCGCCCAGTTCGCGTTTGAGATAGGGCGCGGCGGAGAGGTGGTCGGCGTGCACGTGGGTTTCCAGCAGCCACTCGACGTGCAGGTCGCGTGCCCTGACGAAGGCGACGATGCGCTCGGCGCTGGCGTGCGAGGTGCGCCCGGAGGCGGCATCGTAGTCCAGCACCGAGTCGATGATCGCGCAATGCTGCGAGGCTGGGTCAATGACCACATAGCTGTAGGTGTAGGTGGCAGGATCGAAGAATTCGACGACATCGGGCTGCATGACCAGGCTCCTTCTCATACCCGTGGGAGTATTTAGTTAAGAAAGAGCTTAACTGTGTTTTGGTTCTATGCATAGATTGATATGGAATAAGCGAGGGTGGCCTTGTTCAGGACGGCCATAACCGTCCTGCAAGTCGTTGAATGACTTGGCTTTGGCCAGATCCGGCGGACTCGAACGCACGCCGGAGAGGGGTGATCAGGTGTACTTGGTGAAGATCTCGCGCACGCGCTGCAGTGACGCTTCGGTGTCCTGCTCCGGGTCGAGCATGGCCTCTTCGATGAGGCAGGTGAGCATCAGCCGATAGGACTTGTCCAGCGCACTGCGCGCCGCCGAGAACTGCTGGGCAATGGCGGCGCAATCTTCGCCGCGCCTGATCATCGCCTGGATGCCGCGTATCTGGCCCTCGACCCGGGCCAGGCGTTTGAGCATCGCTTGTTGCTGCTCGAGCATGCGTGCGTGCAGGTCGGTGGGTTCGGTCATGGCGTGTCCTGTGCGATGGGGCGACTCAGGGTGAAGGCGCCGCGCAGTTCGCCAAGCTGGTAGCCGCGGGCCTGATCATGCGGATAGTACTGGTCAATCGCATTCTCTACCTCTGTCCTGATCGTCGCACCGTGGCACGCCAGGCAAGGCTCGCCGACGGCAATGGCCTGCATGTAGCGGTATTGCCCGTCGACTTCCTCGGCATGACGCAGCTGCGCGACGGGCGTGCCGCTGGCGGCTGCGGCGGCAAAATCCTGCAGTACGCGGCGCTCCCAGGCATCGGGGGCGTTGTCCGGGTTGCGTACCTTCAGTGACGTGCGGCCGATCTGCCAGGCCTGCCGGCTGTGTTCGCTGGCGATCTGCGGCGCCAGTGCATGGCAGGCCTGGACCGCTGCACCCGGCCCGCCATCGGCGATGGCCTGGCGCACGGTGCCGAGCAGCTGTTCGGCGAACGCAGGTATCTGCTTCGCCGCGTCCTCCTGCCAGGGCGTGGCGGCATACAGGGTGTCGCTGGTAAGCAGGGCGGCGAGCAGCAGGGTGCGCATGATCGATCCTCATAAATACTGGTGGGGGTATTTATGCACGAAACCTGCGCGCTGTCATCGCCACGACCTGCGACATGACGACTCGTGGTGCATTCCGGTGCGGATCAGTGCCGGGCGCCGTCGGTGGGCAGGGTCAGCAGTTGCTTTTCCTGGTGCCAGTCGAACGGCTCGCCGTTCTCTTCGGCGGCGAAGCGACGTTCATCGAGCGTCTGGTACAGGGCAATTTCCTCGTCCGGCATGAAGTGCAGGCAATCGCCGCCGAAGAACCACAGCAGGTCGCGCGGCACCAGGTGGGCGATCTGCGGGTAGCGGTTGAACACCTGGCTGATCAGGTCCTGGCCCAGGTACTGACTGGAGACCGGGTCACGCGGCAGTTCGGCGAGCAGTTCGTCGTAACGTTCGAGGAACAGGGCGTGGCTGTCGTCGAGCACCTGTTCGGCTTCGCCCAGGGCGACGAGGATGCCGCGCAGGTGGTTGAGCAGGGCGAGGTGGTGTTCGAGATGGCTGGCCATGATGCGATTTCCTGAAGGGTAAAACGGGCGCAGGAGTATAGAGTTCCTGGCGCCCGCTGTCCCGTCCGGGTGATTGCCGGCCTGGTGCCGGCTGCTGTCAGCGCACCTTGCCGCGACCGAGCTTGAGCTCTTCCTTGGCGAAGTCGTCGACGTCGATCACGCGGCGCCGCGCCGCTTCGGCATCCTGCAGGCGCTGGCCCTGCTCGCCGTCGAGAATGCCGGCGGCAATCGCCGCTTCGATGGCGTCCTGGCCGGGGGCCGGTTGCAGGCTGCCATCCTTGAGCGCCTGGTGCAGGCGCTTGCGGGCATCGTGGCTGGCGTGCACCAGGTTCAGCGCATGCTGCAGGGCGCCGACCGAATCCTGGTCGGCCTGCGGGCGATAGCAGCCTTCCAGTACCGACTCCAGGGCCGGGTCGCCGGCCTGGCGGCCGATGATCGCGGCGACTTCGCCATCCAGTTCGTCGCTCGGCCCCTGATGGCGGCGGCCCAGCGGGAACACCAGTACCTTGAGCAGGCAGCCGAACAGGCGGTTGGGGAAGTTGCCCAGCAACTCATCGAGGGCCTGCTCGGCGTGGTACAGGTTTTCCTCCATGGCCCAGTGCAGGAGCGGCCGCAGGGCCTCCGGGTAGTCCAGGTCGTGATAGCGCTTGAGCGCCGCCGAGCCCAGATACAGGTGGCTGAGCACATCGCCGAGGCGTGCCGAGAGGCGCTCGCGGCGCTTCAGGTCGCCGCCGAGCAGCATCATGCTGCTGTCGGCACACAGGGCGAACGCAGCCGCCAGGCGGTTGAGCGCACGGTAGTAGGGCTGGCTGATGTCGTCGCCGGGAACCTGGCCCAGGCGGTTGAGGGTCAGGCCCAGGAGCAAGCTGCTGGCGGCGTTGCCCACGGCGAAGCCGATATGGTTCATCAGCAGCGTGTCGAATTCGGCCAGCGCCTGGTCCTTGTCCTCGCGGTCTGCCAGGGCCATTTCCTTGAGCACATAGGGATGGCAGCGGATGGCGCCCTGGCCGAAGATCATCAGGTTGCGCGAGAGGATGTTGGCGCCCTCGACGGTGATGAAGATCGGCGCGCCCTGCCAGGAGCGGGCCAGGTAGTTGTTCGGGCCCATGATGATGCCCTTGCCGCCGTGCACGTCCATGGCGTGGCCGATGCACTCGCGGCCGCGCTCGGTGAGGTGGTACTTGAGAATCGCCGACAGTACCGACGGTTTCTCGCCCAGGTCGACGGCGTTGGCGGTGAGGATGCGCGCGCTGTCCATCAGCCAGGCGTTGCCGCCGATGCGCGCGAGGGCCTCCTGAATGCCTTCGAAGGCGGCCAGCGGCACGTTGAACTGCTCGCGCAACTGGGCGTACTGGCCGGTGGTCAGGCTGGTGAACTTGGCGGCGCCGGTGCCGACGGCCGGCAGCGAGATGGAACGACCGACCGACAGGCAGTTCATCAGCATCATCCAGCCCTTGCCGAGGTACTCCTGGCCACCGATCAGGTAGTCCAGCGGAATGAACACGTCCTTGCCGCTGTTGGGCCCGTTCATGAAGGCGGCGCCCAGCGGCAGGTGGCGGCGACCGATTTCCACGCCAGGGGTCTCGGTGGGCACCAGGGCCAGGCTGATGCCGAGGTCTTCCTGGTCGCCCAGCAGGTGCTCGGGGTCATAGGCCTTGAACGCCAGGCCGAGCAGGGTGGCGACCGGGCCCAGGGTGATGTAGCGCTTCTCCCAGTTCAGGCGCAGGCCGATGACTTCCTCGCCATTCCACTGGCCCTTGCAGATGATCCCGGTGTCGGGCATTGCGCCGGCATCGGAGCCTGCCAGCGGGCCGGTGAGGGCGAAGCAGGGGATGTCCTCGCCGCTGGCCAGGCGCGGCAGGTAGTGCTGGCGCTGCGCGTCGGTGCCGTAGTGCAGCAGCAGCTCGGCAGGGCCGAGCGAGTTGGGCACCATCACGGTGGAGGCCAGGTCACCGCTGCGGGTGGCCAGTTTCATCGCCACCTGCGAGTGGGCGTAGGCGGAGAAACCCTTGCCGCCGTACTCCTTGGGAATGATCAGGGCGAAGAAACCGTGCTGCCTGATGTGCTGCCAGGCTTTCTCCGGCAGGTCCAGCTGCTGGCCGACCTGCCAGTCGCTGATCATGCCGCAGAGTTCCTCGGTGGGGCCGTCGATGAAGGCCTGCTCTTCCTCGCTCAGCGTGGCCTTGGGGTAGGCCAGCAGCTTGTCCCAGTCCGGTCTGCCGCTGAACAGCTCGCCATCCCACCAGACGGTGCCGGCTTCGATGGCGTCGCGCTCGGTGCTCGACATGGGCGGCAGCACGCGCTGGAACCAGGCGAACAGCGGGCTGGTGAACAGCTGCCGGCGGAGGTCGCCGAGCAGGATGAAGGCAGCGACCGCGCCGGTGACGATCCACAGCAGCAGCTGCAGCCAGCCGGGCACCGGGCTGAACAGGGCCATGGCCAACAGGTAGGCGGCAGTGATGCCCAGCGCGGGCAGGGCGGCGGTACGGCTATGGGCCAGATAGACGACCCCGAGTAGCAGAACCAGCAACCAGATGACGAGCATTTGCATTCCTCCATGATTCGAGCGGGCGACGCCCCGAGCATAGCCACAAATGGCGGCAAGGGCGGTGAGCTTGGCCGGATCGTCGTTAAGTTGGCGCAATCGGCAGGCTTACACTGAAACGAACTTCAGGAGCCCCCATGCAGACCTACCTACGTCCCGGCCGCTTCATTGACAGTGACCACCCGAGGGTAATCGAGTTCGCCGAACGTTACCGTGGTGCGTCACGAGAACCGCGCAGTCAGGTTGTCGCACTCTATCTCGCCGTGCGTGACGAGATTCGCTACAACCCCTATGCCTTCAGCCTCGATGCACAGACGCTGAAGGCCAGCCATGCGCTGCTGGCGGGGGAGTCCTATTGCGTGCCGAAGGCCATCCTGCTCGCGGCCTGCGCCCGGCACTGCGGCATTCCAACGCGCATCGGCCTGGCCGACGTGCGCAATCACCTGTCCACCCCGCGTCTGCTGGAGCTGTTGCGCAGCGAGGTGTTCGCCATGCATGGCTATACCGAGCTGTACCTCGATGGTCGCTGGGTCAAGGCCACGCCTGCGTTCAACGAGGCGCTGTGCCGGGTGTTCAAGGTGGCGCCGCTGGCGTTCGACGGTACCTGTGACAGCGTCTTCCACCCCTACAACGAGCAGGGCGAGCGCTACATGGAATACCTGCAGGACCACGGCCAGTTCGAGGACCTGCCCGAGCAGCTGTTCTTCGGCCATCTGCGCCACTGCTACCCGCATCTGTTCGAGCCGGGCGCGCAGCAACCCAGCGGCGACATGCAGCGCGAGGCGGGTGTTATCGACTGAGTCGATAGTCAAGATCGTCACGACGGCCTTTTCTCCGCACGCCAGGGTCGGTAGGGTGCATGCCTGCGAAGAGCGGAAACACCTGGTTGCAATCACGCCTCTTCGCCCTCATCAACAAGGCATCTCTGAAAACGCTTTGCTGGCCCGGCTGATCTGCAGCGCGGCTGCGAGCGCTTTTCGCCTGTTCTCGCAGGGCCGCCGTCGGTATCGTGCTGATTGCTTCGCCCATGTTTTCAGAGCTGCCTTCAACGACCTCACTCGCGCGGGAAACCCCATCTTCATGAGCTCCGCCCTGACCATTCGCCAGTTGACCAAGACCTACGGAAACGGCTTCCAGGCCCTGCACGGCATCGATCTGGACGTCGCCGAGGGAGACTTCTTCGCCTTGCTCGGACCCAACGGCGCCGGCAAGTCCACCACCATCGGCATTCTCTCCACGCTGGTGAACAAGAGCAGCGGTACGGTCAATGTGTTCGGCCACGACCTCGACCGCGAGCCCTATGCGCTCAAGCGCTGCCTGGGCGTGGTGCCGCAGGAATTCAATTTCAACCAGTTCGAGAAGGTGTTCGACATCGTCGTCACCCAGGCCGGCTACTACGGCATTCCGCGCTCCATCGCCAAGGAGCGTGCCGAGCAGTACCTGACCCAGCTCGGCTTGTGGGAGAAGCGTGATGTCGCCTCGCGCGAGCTGTCCGGTGGCATGAAGCGGCGCCTGATGATCGCCCGCGCGCTGGTGCATCAGCCGCGCCTGCTGATCCTCGACGAGCCCACCGCCGGGGTGGACATCGAGTTGCGTCGCTCGATGTGGAGCTTCCTCACCGACCTGAACAAGCAGGGCATCACCATCATCCTCACCACCCACTATCTGGAGGAGGCCGAGCAGCTGTGCCGCAACATCGGCATCATCGACCACGGCCGCATCGTCGAGCTGAGCAGCATGAAGGACCTGCTGAAGAAGCTGCACGTCGAGACCTTCCTGCTCGACCTGCAGGACTCCTACCGCGAGGCGCCTGACCTGGTCGGCTACCCGGCGCGCCTGCTCGACCACCACACCCTGGAGGTGCAGGTGGAGAAGAGCCAGGGCCTCAATGCCCTGTTCCAGCAACTGGCGCAGCAGCAGGTGCAGGTGCTCAGCCTGCGCAACAAGACCAATCGCCTGGAGGAGCTGTTCGTCTCCCTGGTGGAAAAGAACCTGGCCAAGGTGGCGCAATGAATACCCAGTACCTCAACAGCGAATTCGCCGCCAACCTGGTGGCCCTGCGTACCATCGTCCACCGCGAGGTGCGGCGCTTCCTGCGCATCTGGCCGCAGACCCTGCTGCCGCCGGCGATCACCATGGTTCTGTACTTCGTCATCTTCGGCAATCTGATCGGCCGGCAGATCGGCGACATGGGCGGTTTCACCTACATGGAGTACATCGTCCCGGGGCTGATCATGATGTCGGTGATCACCAACAGCTACGGCAACGTGGTGTCGAGCTTCTTCGGCAGCAAGTTCCAGCGCAACGTCGAGGAGCTGCTGGTGTCGCCGGTATCGCCGCACACCATCCTCATCGGCTTCGTCGTCGGGGGCGTGCTGCGCGGGCTGGCGGTGGGCGTGATCGTCACCATGCTGTCGCTGTTCTTCACCCACCTGCAGGTGCATCACCTCGGCGTGACCGTGCTGGTGGTGCTGCTGACGGCGACCATCTTCTCCCTCGGTGGCTTCGTCAATGCGGTGTACGCACGCAACTTCGACGACATCTCGATCATTCCGACCTTCGTGCTGACGCCGCTGACCTACCTGGGCGGGGTGTTCTATTCCATCACCCTGTTGCCGCCGTTCTGGCAGGCGGTTTCGCTGGGCAACCCGATCCTGCACATGGTCAACGCCTTCCGCTACGGCATCCTCGGGGTGTCGGACATCCGTATCGGCGTGGCCATCGGTTTCATGCTGCTGGCCACCGCGGCGCTCTACACGCTGTGCATCCGCCTGCTGGTCAGTGGTCGCGGGATGCGTCAGTGAAACCGGTCCGTGCGTGTGGCTGGTCGTCCTGAAACGAAAAAGGCACCCATCGGGTGCCTTTTTCATTCTGGCCAGGGCCTCAGGAGAGGAAGCCACCGTCCACGTTGAGGGCCACACCGGTGGTGTAGCTGGAGGCTTCGCTGGCCAGGTACAGCACGGCGCCGGCCATCTCGCTCGGGTCGGCCACACGCTTGAGCGGGATGCGCTGCAGAGCGTGCTTGAGAATGGCGTCGTTCTTGGTCAGCGCCGAGGCGAACTTGGTGTCGGTCAGGCCCGGCAGCAGCGCGTTGCAGCGAATGCCGAACTGCGCGCACTCCTTGGCGAACACCTTGGTCATGCTGATCACCGCAGCCTTGGTCACCGAGTAGATGCCCTGGAACTCGCCTGGGGAGACGCCGTTGATCGAGGCGACATTGATGATGCTGCCACCCCCGTTCTCCTTCATCAGCTTGCCGCCTTCGATGGACATGAAGTAGTAGCCACGGATGTTCACGTCCACGGTCTTCTGGAAGGCACCCAGGTCGGTGTCCAGCACATTGCAGAACTGCGGGTTGGTGGCGGCGTTGTTGACCAGGATGTCGAGGCGACCGAACTGCTCCTTGATCTGCGCGAAGACGCTGGTGATCTGCTCCATCTCGCCGATGTGGCAGGCGATCGCGGTGGCCTTGCCACCTTCCGCGACGATGGCGTCGGCCACGGCCTGGCAGCCTTCGATCTTGCGGCTGGAGACGATCACATGGGCACCTTGCTGGGCCAGCAGCTTGGCGATGGCCTCGCCGATGCCACGGCTGGCGCCGGAGACGAAGGCGATCTTGCCGTCGAGATCGAACAGTTGGGTCTTGGACATGGTGGTTACCCCGGGGTTAGAGAGTGGATTTGCCGATGACCTGCAGGCACATCTGTTCCAGCAGCTTGTTCATGTGGATGAACTGGGCGAAGCGCTTGTCCTGGGTCTGGCCGTGATAGAAGCGGTAGTAGATCTGCTGCACGATGCCGGCCAGGCGGAACAGGCCGTAGGTGTAGTAGAAATCGAAGCTGTTGATCTCGATGCCGGCCTGCTCGGCGTAGTAGTCGACGAACTGCTGGCGGGTGAGCATGCCGGGGGCGTTGCTCGGCTGGCGGCGCATCAGCTGCACCGGCGCCGGGTCGCCGGCTTCGATCCAGTAGGCCAGGGTGTTGCCCAGGTCCATCAGCGGGTCGCCGATGGTGGTCATTTCCCAGTCGAGCACGCCGATGATCTGCATCGGGTTGTTCGGGTCGAGGATGACGTTGTCGAAGCGGTAGTCGTTGTGCACGATGCCCGGCTTGTGATGGTCGGCCGGCATCTTGTCGTTCAGCCAGGCCTTGACCGGTTCCCAGGTCGGCGCATCCGGGGTCAGGGCTTTCTCGTAGCGATCGCTCCAGCCCTTGATCTGACGCTCGACGTAACCCTCGGGCTTGCCCAGGTCACCCAGGCCGCAGGCGTTGTAATCGACGTTGTGCAGCTCCACCAGCTTGTCGATGAAGCTCTTGCACAGGGCACTGGTCTGCTCCGGGGTGAAGTTCAGCTCGGCCGGCATCTCGGAGCGCAGGATGATGCCCTTGACGCGCTCCATGACGTAGAACTCGGCGCCGATCACCGCGTCGTCGGTGCAGTGCACGTAGGCTTTGGGGCAGTAGGGGAAACCTGCGTTGAGCTGGTTGAGGATGCGGTACTCGCGGCCCATGTCGTGCGCCGACTTGGCCTTGTGGCCGAACGGCGGGCGACGCAGGACGAACTCCTGCTGCGGGTACTCGATCAGGTAGGTCAGGTTGGAAGCGCCGCCAGGGAACTGGCTGATCCTGGCTTCGCCGCTCAGGCCGGGAATGTTGGCCTTGAGGTAGGCGTCGATGACGCTGGCGTCGAGCTCTTCGCCTGAGCGGATACGGGTGGACTGGTCAGTGAGCGCCATGCTTATCCCTTCTACTTATGATGGGTGCCCTAGATAATTGGCTAATCTAATGCTGCGCTCAGGCTGTCACAAGCAATACGCGCCGTTATAGGCGGGCGTGTTGCACCACGATCAAACTGCCTGATCAGTCATCTTCGCGCTGAGCCATTCGCCAGTGCACCGGTGTGGAAAAAATTTCAGGAGAACGCTTTTGACGTCGCCTGGCGGCAGTCCGCAGAGGATGCCGGGCAATAAAAAACCGGAGTCCAGGACTCCGGTTTTCGTGTCTTGCGCTCGGCTCGCCGATCAGACCGGGAACAGTTCGCCCAGCTTCATCGCCAGCATCATGTCGCCTTCGGCGCGCAGCTTGCCAGCCATGAAGGCCTGCATGCCGTCGGTTTCGCCGCTGACGATGCCCTTGAGGGTTTCGCTGTCCATGATCAGGGTCACGTTGGCGTTCGGGTTGTCGCCTTGTTCGATGGCGCAGGTGCCATCCTTGACGATCAGCGCGTAGTTCTCGCCATCTTCGATGTTGAACTGGAATACCAGATCCAGGCCCGCAGCGGCGCTGGCGTTGAACTTGGATTGCATGGTTTGGACGATGTCAGCAACGCTCATGGTCTTATCCTTTTCTCGGGTTTTTCGCGCAGCCTGATGGCCGCAGTGGGCTGGAGCTCAACGGTAGGTGATGAGCTCCGGCGCCTTCAGCAGCTGTAAATGCACATGGCTGTTGAAGGAAGCCAGACTTACCTCGCTGCCGCGGAATTTCAGCAGGCTGAGCGAGGTGTTGACGATTTGCCAGTTCAGGTCGAAGGCCTTCTCTGCCGGTACGCCGGTGATCAGGCGCAGCAGGGCGGTGATGGTGCCGCCGGACGTGAAGATGGCGATGTTCTGTTTGCTGTGGGCCTGTTCGAGAATCCGCTGCAGGCCGCCGGCGACCTGCTCGACATAGGCCTGCCAGCTTTGCAGCTCGGGCGTGTCGTGCTCGCCCGATACCCAGCGCTGGATCAGCTTGGCGAACAGGCGCTGGAACTCGGCACGGTTCTGTGCGCCGTTGCGCAGGATGTGCAGCGCCTCGGGTTCTTCGGGCAGCAGATCGGGCAGCAGGCTGCGGATCACCGCGTCGGCATCGAACTCGTTGAAGGCGTCGTCGATGTCCAGTGCCGGGGCACTGCTCATGCGCTGCAGGGCCGACGTGGCCGTATGCTGCTGGCGGCGCAGACTGCCGCTGACGCAGCGATCGAAGGCGATGCCGAGCTGCTCGAGGTGCTCGCCCAGCACTTCGGCCTGGCGTACACCGACGGGAGACAGGACATCGTAGTCGTCTGCACCGAATGAAGCCTGGCCATGTCGAATCAGGTAAATGCTGCCCACGTCCGTATCGGTCTCGGCACGTTGAAGGTTTCGCGAGGTTATGAGGAAGCTCGGGGGCTGTCAATGAAAAAACATACGCTTGTTTGAAATGCTTGTATGGCATTCCTGAACCGCCATCGCGCTTGGCCGACCCGTTGCCGCGCCGGTATGCTTGGGCCTTTGTGCGCCCAGGCGCCGCTGTATTACCCAAGGGGGATCCGTGGAGTTTCTTAGCGAATACGCCAGCTTTCTGGCGAAGACCCTGACCGTGCTGGTCGCCATCGTCGCGGTGTTGCTGGTGGTGGCTGCCACGCGCGGCAAGGGGCGACGCGGCAACGGCCAGTTGCAGGTGCAGAAGCTCAACGATTTCTACAAGGACCTGCGCGAGCGTCTCGAGCACAGCGTGCTGTCGAAGGATCAACTCAAGACCGTGCGCAAGGCCGAGGCCAAGGCAGCCAAGCAGGAGAAGAAGGCGCCTTCGAGCAAGGCGCGGGTGTTCGTGCTCGACTTCGATGGCGACATCAAGGCATCGGCCACCGAGAACCTGCGCCACGAGGTCACGGCGCTGCTGTCGATGGCCAAGGCCGATGACGAGGTGGTGCTGCGCCTGGAAAGCGGGGGTGGCATGGTGCACAGCTACGGCCTGGCGTCCTCGCAACTGGTGCGTATCCGCGATGCCGGCATACCGCTGACGGTATGCGTGGACAAGGTGGCGGCCAGCGGCGGCTACATGATGGCCTGCATCGGCGGGAAGATCCTCAGCGCGCCGTTCGCCATCCTCGGCTCCATCGGCGTGGTGGCGCAGCTGCCGAACGTGCACCGCCTGCTGAAGAAGCACGAGATCGACTTCGAAGTGCTCACCGCCGGCGAATACAAGCGTACCCTGACCGTATTCGGCGAGAACACCGAGAAAGGCCGGGAGAAGTTCCAGGAAGACCTGGAAACCACGCACGAGCTGTTCAAGGGCTTCGTCGCGCGCTATCGCCCGCAACTGGACATCGATGCCATCGCCACCGGCGAGGTCTGGCTGGGCATGGCGGCGCAGGAGCGGCTGCTGGTGGATGAGCTGAAGACCAGCGACCAGTACCTGGCCGAGCGTGCCGCCGAGGCTGAACTGTTCCATCTGCACTTCGCTCAGAAGAAGAGCCTGCAGGAGCGTGTCGGCCTGGCTGCCAGCATGGCGCTGGACCGCTTCGTCCTGACCTGGTTGAGTCGTCTCAATCAGCAGCGTTTCTGGTAGCGCTTCGTGTACGGCGTACAGCGCGAACAATGACAAGAGGAGAGGGTGATGACTGAGTTCAAGGCCTTGCTGGTCAGCGAAGACGCCACTGGCGCCTTCAAGCGTGAAGTGGTCGGGCGCAACGTCGAACAGTTGCCGCAGGGCGAGCTGTTGATCCGGGTGCGCTACTCCTCGCTCAACTACAAGGATGCACTGTCCGCCAGCGGCAACCGTGGTGTCACCAAGGCGTATCCGCATACGCCGGGGATCGACGCCGCCGGGGTGGTCGAGGCGTCCGGCGTGGCCGAGTTCGCGGTGGGCGACGAGGTGATCGTTACCGGCTACGACCTGGGCATGAACACGGCGGGCGGTTTTGGCCAGTACATCCGCGTGCCGGCTGCCTGGGCGATCAAGCGCCCGCAGGGCTTGCCGCTGCGCGAGGCGATGATCCTCGGCACCGCCGGACTGACTGCCGCACTGTGCGTGGACAAGCTGGAGCAGGCCGGTGTGGTTCCCGAGGCCGGCACCGTGCTGGTCACCGGCGCCACGGGCGGCGTTGGCAGCATTGCCGTGGTGCTGCTCAAGCAGCTGGGCTACCGGGTCGCCGCCGCGACCGGCAAGGCCGAGCAGGGTGACTTCCTGCGTGGGCTCGGGGTCGACGAGATCGTCAGCCGCGAGGAGCTGCAGCAGGGTGGGGAGCGTCCGCTGCTCAAGGAGCGCTGGGCCGGAGCGGTGGATACCGTGGGCGGCGAAATTCTGTTCAACGTGGTCAAGTCGCTGCGTCACAGCGCCAGTGTGGCCTGCTGCGGGCTGACGGCCGGCGTTGGCTTCCAGGCCAACGTGCTGCCGTTCATCCTGCGTGGGGTCAACCTGCTGGGCGTGGACTCGGTGGAGCTGCCACTGGTGGTCAAGGCGTCGATGTGGGACAAGCTCTCGCTGCAGTGGAAACTCGACCTTGCGCCGCTGTGCCAGGAAATTGGCCTGGCGGAGTTGCCGGCAGCCATCGAGCGCATACTTTCCGGCGGCATGGTCGGCCGTATCCTGGTGCGACTGGACTGAATGCAGGCACGAGGCCCGTCGATGACGGGCCTTGTGTTTTCAGGCCTGGCTGACGTACATGGTGATCTCGGCGCGGAACACCGGCTTGTCGCCGACGTAGGCCATCACCGGCACGCTGATGTCGCCGGTCTGGCTCCAGTCCACCGCGCTGCCGTCGGCCACCGTGCGGATGTCGCCATCGGCCTTGGCCAGGTATTCCACCGTCATGCCCTTGGGAATCCAGCGGCAACCGCTGGCAATCGAGGCATCGGTCATGCTGCCGGCGGCCAGTTCCGCCGCATTGCACAGGGCGATGGCGTGCACCGTACCGATATGGTTCAGCACTTCGCGACGCTTGGCGAAATGCACCTCGGCGTAGCCGGGGCGCAACTCGACCATCTGCGGGGCGATGCTGGCGAAGTAGGGGGCGACCTGGCCGATCATCGCGCTGAACTGGGCAGCGCCGGCCTGCTGGAACATCTGCAACATCTGACTCATGACTCTCTCCTGCGTGTCTGCGATTGAAGATGAGCGCGCGCCGAGGCAGTATACGAGTGTTAGAAAATTATTCTAGAAAAATATTCTAGTCAGCAAGGAGCGGCATGGCCCGTCCATCACGCAAAGACGAAATCCTCCAGGCCGCACTGGCCTGCGTCACCGAGCAGGGGGTCGATGGCACCACCATCGAGATGATCCGTGACCGCTCCGGTGCGAGCATCGGCAGCCTGTACCACCACTTCGGCAACAAGGAACGGATCATCGCCGCGCTGTACATGAGCGGCACCGCGCAGTACGCGCAAATGCTGCAGCGCGGTTTCGCCAGCGCAGACAGCGCCGAGGCCTGCGTCAGGCTGCTGGTGACCAGCTACATCGACTGGGTGGTGGCCAATCCGGACTGGGCGCGCTTCATTCTGCACAGCCGCAGCCGGGTCGAGGCGGGGGAGATGGGGGATGCGCTGCGCGAGGCCAACCGTGAGCACTTCGCGCAGATTTTCGCGGCGCTGGCCGAATACCGTCAGCAGGGGCTGTTCAAGGCATTGCCGGATGACTGCTTCGCCTCGGTGGTGATCGGCCCGACGCAGGACCTGGCGCGCAACTGGCTGGCTGGGCGGACCCGCAGCGAGCTGCGCGATTGCCGCGAGCTGCTGGCGCAGATCGCCTGGGACAGCGTGAGGAATGGCGGCTAGTCGAAGCGATAGATGTCCATGCCCAGTGCGCCGTAGGTGAAGCCTGTGTGCGCCACGGAGAAGCTGCCGCCAGCGCCACGGGCGAAGAACAGCGGCAGCAGGTGCTCTTCGCTGGGGTGGTTGCGTACGGCGCTTGGCGCCCGCTGGCGGTAGTGGTGCAGCGCCTGCTCGTCCCCGGCTTCGAGTTGCTCCACCATCCAGTCGCGAAACGCCTTGGCCCAGGGCGTGACGACATCTGGCCCGGCCCGCCAGTCCAGTTCGCCGAGATTGTGGGTGATGCTGCCGGAACCGATCAGCAGTATGCCTTGCTCGCGCAAGCTCGCCAGCGCTCGGCCCACGCGCGTCTGCAGCTCGGGGCCGAGCTGGCTGGGCAGCGACAGTTGCAGCAGCGGGATGTCCGCGTCCGGATACATCAGTGACAGCGGGACCCAGGCGCCATGGTCGAAGGGGCGGCGTGCGTCCAGCTCGGCCGGCAGGCCGGCGGCGTCCAGTTGCCGGGCGATCGCTTCGGCCAGCTGCGGAGCGCCGGGTGCCGGGTATTGCACGGCGTAGAGCGCTGCTGGAAAGCCACCAAAGTCGTGCCAGGTTTCCGGTCGTTCACCCGCCGTGAGCAGCAGGCGCCGACTTTCCCAGTGCGCGGAGACCACCAGGATGGCCTGCGGACGCGGCAGTTCGCCGGCCAGACGCGCCAGTGCCGGGCCGCTGGCGCCGGGCTCCAGGGCGAGCATGGGGGAACCGTGGGAAATGTACAGGGAAGGCAGCATGGAATTTGGCTCCTGAAGTAGGATGTGGCCATCTTCGGCGCTGGAAGTATCGACTTCCAGTATAAATTATTGAGTATTCCTATCGAATTTCATGGAGGGTTTCTGATGCACGAGGCGTTCTGGCAGGATCGTTGGGCGCGTAGCCAGATTGGTTTTCATCAGGAGAAGGTCAACGGCTACCTGCGTCGTCACTGGTCTGCCCTGGGGTTGCCGGCGCAGACGACGGTGCTGGTGCCGCTGTGCGGCAAGAGCCTCGACCTGGCCTGGCTGGCGGAGCAGGGGCATGCGGTGATCGGCGTGGAGCTGGCCGAGCGCGCCGTGCAGGATTTCTTCGCCGAGCGCGATGTGCAGCCGCAGATCTCGCAACGCGGTGCGTACAAGGTCTATGCCGCCGGCAACCTGCAGATCCTCTGTGGCGACTTCTTCGCCCTGACTGGCGAGGACGTTGCCGGCTGCCAGGCGTTCTATGACCGTGCGGCGCTGATCGCCTTGCCGGCCGAGATGCGCGAGCGCTACGCCGCGCACCTGCAGGCGATATTGCCGGCTGCCTGTCAGGGGCTGCTGGTGACCCTGGCCTACGACCAGCAGCGCATGGATGGCCCGCCATTCTCGGTCGAGGATGCCGAGGCCGAGCGCCTCTTCAGCGGGGGCTGGGCGCTGCAGGAGGTCGAACGCAAGGATGTGCTGAGCGGCAATCCGCGCTTCAGCGAGAACCAGCTCGAGGCGGTGGACGAGGTGGTGTTCCACCTCACGCGGCGCTGATTCGGCCGCGGCATGAAAAAGGCGACCCTGGGGTCGCCTTTTCTTTTGCGGCTGTCGATCAGCCGAGGCGGCGCAGCGCCTCGATGCGGTCTTCCAGCGGCGGGTGGCTCATCAGCAGGCCGGCGAGGCCATTCTTCAGGCCGCCGTTGATGCCGAAGGCGGTGAGGCTGTCGGGCATCTGCACCGGCACGCCCTGTTCGGCACGCAGGCGCTGCAGGGCGGCGATCATCGCGCCGGTACCGGCCAGGCGGGCGCCGGCTTCGTCGGCCTTGTACTCGCGCTTGCGCGAGAACCACATGACGATGATGCTGGCCAGGATGCCCAGTACCAGTTCGGCGAAGATGGTCGCGACAAAATAGCCGATGCCGTGACCTTCCTCGTTCTTCAGGATCGCCTTGTCGACGAAGTTGCCGAAGATGCGTGCGAAGAACATGACGAAGGTGTTCACCACGCCCTGGATCAGCGCCAGGGTGACCATGTCGCCGTTGGCGACGTGGCCGATCTCGTGGGCCAGCACCGCGCGTACTTCATCCGGCGAGAAACGCTCGAGCAGGCCCTGGCTGACGGCGACCAGCGCATCGTTCTTGTTCCAGCCGGTGGCGAAGGCGTTGGACTCGTAGGCCGGGAAGATGCCGACTTCCGGCATCTTGATGCCGGCTTCGCGGGACAGCTCCTCGACGGTCTGCAGCAGCCACTGTTCGTGGCGGGTGCGCGGCTGGGTGATGATCTGCGTGCCGGTGCTCATCTTCGCCATCCACTTGGAGAGGAACAGCGAGACCAGCGAGCCGGCGAAACCGAACACAGCGCAGAAGATCAGCAGGCTGCCGTGGTTCTGGCCAGTGAAGCGGTCGACGCCCAGCAGTTTGAGAGTGATGCTGGCGATAACCAGGACCGCCAGGTTGGTGGCCAGGAACAACATAATGCGCATCATGGTGTGAACGGACTCCTCACGGGAAAGACGTACGAGTAATGCGGGCTATATAAGGGCGCGCCCCCGGGGCTTTCAACCGGCGACTATTTCAAACTATGTCTCTTGGCCGTGCAGCGTGCTCTCGAACAGCAGGCGAGTCAGCCGTGCGGTGCGCTCGCCGTGGCGCTGCGCCAGGGCTTCGCGCAGCTGGAAGGCCAGCGTTGCGTGCACGCGGCGCACGCTCGGCGGCAGCACTTCGCCTTCGCGCAGGGCGTGGGGAATGGAGCGCGACAGGCGCAGGAAGCCTTTCTCGGTCAGCACCGCCTGATCCAGCGCATCGTAGGCGATGGTCGACTCGAAGCGCAGGTAGCCTTCCTCGGCCAGCCACAGCAGTGCGCCGAGACAGGCCTGATGGCGTTTGCTGGGCAGGCCGAACTCGTCCGGCTCCTCACGCCCTATCAGGTCTTCCACGTACAGCGCCATCTTGCGCGGGAAGGCCTGGTAGAGCATGAGCAGGCCGCTGGCCGCGTCCTTGTAGAAATCGTCTATCTGCAGGTCCATGCCGGTTTACTGGCTGTAGCCCTTGAGGAAGTTGCCGATGCGGCCGATGGCCTGCTCCAGGTCGTCGACACGGGGCAGGGTGACCACGCGGAAGTGGTCGGGCCAGGGCCAGTTGAAGGCGGTGCCCTGCACGATCAGCAGCTTTTCCGAGAGCAGCAGGTCGAGGACGAACTTCTCGTCGTTGTGGATCGGGCAGACCTTGGGGTCGATCTTCGGGAATGCGTACAGCGCGCCCATGGGCTTGACGCAACTGACGCCGGGGATGTCGTTGAGCAGCTCCCAGGCGCGGTTGCGCTGTTCCAGCAGACGGCCGTTGGGCAGCACCAGGTCGTTGATGCTCTGGTAGCCACCGAGGGCGGTCTGGATCGCATGCTGGCTCGGCACATTGGCGCACAGGCGCATGTTGGCCAGGATGTCGAGCCCCTCGATGTAGCTCTGTGCCCGGTGCTTGGGCCCGGAGATAGCTACCCAGCCGGAGCGGAAGCCCGCCACGCGGTAGCTCTTGGACAGGCCGTTGAAGGTCAGGCAGAGCACGTCCGGTGCCAGCGAGGCGGTGCTGATGTGCACGGCTTCGTCGTAGAGAATCTTGTCGTAGATCTCGTCGGAGAAGATCACCAGGTTGTGCTGGCGGGCCAGTTCGACGATGTCCTGCAGGACTTCCCGCGAATACACCGCGCCGGTCGGGTTGTTCGGGTTGATCAGTACCAGCGCCTTGGTGTTCGGGGTGATCTTGGCGCGCATGTCGGCGATGTCGGGGAACCAGCCGGCCTGTTCGTCGCACAGGTAGTGCACCGGCTTGCCGCCGGACAGCGCCACGGCGGCGGTCCACAGCGGGTAGTCAGGCGCCGGGATCAGCACTTCGTCACCGTTGTTGAGCAGGGCCTGCATGGCCATGACGATCAGTTCGGAGACGCCGTTGCCGAGGTAGATGTCCTCGATGGAGACGCCTTCGACCTGCTTCTGCTGGTAGTACTGCATCACCGCCTTGCGCGCGCTGAACAACCCCTTGGAATCGCTGTAGCCCTGTGCGGTCGGCAGGTTGCGGATGACGTCCTGGAGGATCTCTTCCGGTGCTTCGAAACCGAACGGTGCCGGGTTGCCGATGTTCAGCTTGAGGATGCGGTGGCCTTCCTCTTCCAGGCGTTTGGCGTGCTTGAGCACGGGCCCGCGGATGTCGTAGCAGACGTTGGCGAGCTTGTTCGATTTGCTGACCTGCATGTATGGGATCCCGATCTATGAAGAACCCACCGGCTCAGGCTGCCGAGATTCCCCGTGGGTGAGTCTTGGCAGCCTGTAACGTGGGTGACAGACTGGGGTCGAATCATACGTGGCGACCTGATCGCGGCAAAGGTACCAGTCGGGCTTTTTTCATGCCTGCTACCCTGGCAACGAGGCGGAGGATGGCGGCAGTGCCGTGCGGACTGCGCCTGGACTGGCCGTGATCACGAAGATTCACCGTCGCCACCGTTCACCTGATCGTCGAGGAGGAAAGCAGCCCGTGGATAAAGTCGACAAATCCCTGGAAACCTGGCGCGAAGAGCTGTCGCAGGAGCAATTTCACGTGTGCCGCCTGGGGGGCACGGAGCGGCCGTTCACTGGCGAGTACCATGACAGCAAGACGCCGGGTATCTACCATTGCGCCTGCTGCGGCGAGGCGCTGTTCGATTCCGCTGCCAAGTACGATTCCGGCAGTGGCTGGCCGAGCTATTTCCAGCCGGTCAACGACGAGGTGGTCGCCAGCGTCGATGATTTCAGCCACGGCATGCATCGCATCGAGGTCAAGTGCGCCAAGTGCGATGCCCACCTGGGGCATGTGTTTCCCGATGGGCCACGGCCTACCGGGCTGCGTTACTGCATCAACTCGCTGTCGCTGAAGCTGGTGCCGCGCGATTGAGCCTGCGCGCCAGGCTCGATCCTGTCTGGCGTGCGATTCAATCCGGCTTGTCGCTGGCCTGGCGGTTTTCTTCCAGTTCGCTGCAGGCGCGCTGGATCATGTCTTCGGTGATGGGCACCTCGCGGCCTTCGGCGTCGATGACGAAGCCCCCGACCGGCAGTTGCCGGGCCGATGTGTCGGGGCGTTGGGCGGCGTTGTCGTGCAAGCTCATGGCCTGTCTCCTGATCAATAATGCGCGCCATTCTAGGAAGTCCAGATGAAGGCGCGGTGACAGCTGCGACGGCGGAATTCCGTCACGAAACACAGTGCGAAAGTGGTAATGCAGGCTGCGTGCCAGCCTGCGCGGAACGAGGAATACATGTCGCGTTTTCATGTTGGGCTGATCATCAATCCATTGGCCGGGCTTGGCGGTCCGGCTGCGTTCAAGGGCAGCGATGGCATGGCCGAGCAGGCGCTGGCGCTGGGTGTCGAGGCCAAGGCGGCGCAGCGTACGCGTACCGCGCTCGAACAGTTGCAGGGCTTGCATGAGCGTATCGAGTTCGTCACCTATCCCGGTGCCATGGGCGGCGATCTGCTGGCGCAGATGGGCTTCGAGCACCGCCTGCTGGGCTCGCTGGGTGCGCAGCCGACCACTGCCGAGGATACCCGGCGCGCCGTGCAGCAACTGCAGGATGCCGGTGTGGCGCTGATCCTCTTCGCCGGGGGTGACGGGACGGCGCGCGATGTCTGCGCGGCGGTGCGAGACGGGCAGCCGGTGCTGGGCATCCCGGCCGGGGTGAAGATCCAGTCCGGGGTCTATGCCATCAGCCCGCGCGCGGCGGGCGAGTTGACCGCTCGCCTGGTGGAGGGCGGCCTGGTGCGCCTGGCCAGTGGCGAGGTGCGCGATATCGACGAGAGCGCCCTGCGTGAGGGGCGCGTTACCGCGCGCTGGTACGGCGAGCTGTGCGTGCCGCAGGAGGGCGGCTATGTGCAGGCGGTCAAGCAGGGCGGCATGGAGTCCGAGGAGCTGGTGCTGGCCGACCTTGCTGCCTGGCTGGAAGCGGAGTGGGAGTCGGGCGTGCGCTATGTGTTCGGCCCCGGTTCGACCCTGCACGGCCTGGCGCAGAACCTGGGGCTGGAAACGACCTTGCTGGGCGTCGACGTGATCGAGAATGGTCAGGTGATCGCCCGCGACGTCAACGAGGCCGAACTGTTCGCCCTGGTCGCTGGCCATCCCGCCTACATCCTGGTGACCGCCATCGGCGGCCAGGGGCATGTCATCGGCCGTGGCAATCAGCAGATCAGCCCGCGCGTGCTGCGCGAAGTCGGCCTGGAGCGCCTGCGGGTGGTCGCCACCAAGCGCAAGCTGGCGACGCTGGAAGGCCGCCCGCTGCTCGTCGACAGCGGCGACGTGACGCTGGACGACGCCTTTCCCGATGCCGTGCGGGTCTGGGCGGGCTACAAGGAAGAATTGCTTTATCCCCTGAGTCGATAGGAGATCGAAATGCGGGTAGTGATGCTGCTGGTCTGGTCGCTGGCGTTCGCCGCGCAGGCCATCGAGGCCGATCGGCTGGTGCTGGATGCGCGCAAGCAGGTGGGTGTGACCCTGAGCTATGACCCGGCGTACCGGCGCCTGAGCTACCCGGGCGGCGATGTGCCCATGGCCACCGGGGTCTGCACCGATGTGGTGATCCGGGCGTTGCGCGAGCAGGGGCTGGACCTGCAGGAGGCGGTGCACCGCGACATGCGTGGCAACTTCGCGCTGTATCCGCAGCACTGGGGGCTTAAGCGGGCGGACAGCAACATCGACCATCGCCGCGTGCCGAACCTGATGACCTGGTTCGCGCGCCAGGGCTGGTCCCTGCCGGTCAGCCAGGAGCCAGCCGCCTACGCGGCCGGTGACATCGTCACCTGGGATCTGGGGCGTGGCCTCACCCATATCGGCATCGTCAGCGACCGTCGGGCACCGGACGGCGTGCCGCTGGTGCTGCACAACATCGGCCGTGGCACGCAGGAGGAGGACATCCTGTTCACCTTTCGGATCACCGGCCATTATCGCCCGCTGGCGCAACAGGCGAGTGCCGCGCGATGACACAGTCGAATCTGCCGCCGGGGCTGGCCGCTGGAGAGCGCGTCGTGCTGTTCGACGGTGTCTGCAAGTTGTGCAACGGCTGGGCGAAGTTTCTCATCCGGCATGACCCCGAACGACGCTTTCGTCTGGCCTCGGTGCAGTCCGCACAGGGCCAGGCGCTGCTGGCCTGGTACGGCCTGCCGACCGATCACTTCGACAGCATGGCGCTGATCGACGAGCAGGGCTTGCACCTGCGTTCCTCCGCGCTGCTGCGCATTCTCGCCAGGCTGCCCTGGCCATGGCGCGGGTTGAGCTGGCTGCGCCTGGTGCCCAGGCCGCTGCGTGACTGGTGCTATGACCGGATCGCGCTGAATCGCTACCGCCTGTTCGGTCGGCATGACGTCTGCCTGCTGCCCACGGCCGACCATGGCGAACGCTTCCTGCATGACTGAGCCGCGTCTGGCGCGGATCGCCTGGCCCTGGCACTGGTATTCATCTGGCATGGGTTGGCGCCGAAGCTCCTCTGGTTCAGTCCTGACGAGGTGGCGATGATCGGTGCCCATGGGCGCCCGCAGCACCCGCTGTTCGCGCCGGAACTGATCGCCCGCATCGCCGGCGCGGGGGAAATACTCCGGGTATCGTTCTGCTGACGATGCGTCGCCGGCGCTGGCCGCTGCGGGTCGCTGTCGCGGTATTGCTGGTGCTGCGGCTTGATGTTGCGCTGTTCAGCCCCCATCTGTTGCTTCAGGCGTTCAACCCGCTTTCCACCAACCTGGCTGCGCTGGCCTTGTGCGCAGTGGCCTGGCTGGCCGAAGCGCCCTCGGCTGCTGACTCCTGAGACCTGTCATGACATCGATGCTTTCTTCTCGCCAGCGTGGCGCCGTCCGCCTGGCCTGGCGCTTCATCGCGCCGTATCGCGGCCGCGTGCTGGGTGCACTGCTGGCGCTGTTGTTCACGGCGGCCATCACCCTGTCCATGGGCCAGGGCATCAAGCTGCTGGTGGACCAGGGCCTGGCCACGCAGTCCCCGGCCGCGTTGCGGCATTCCCTGCTGCTGTTCTTCGTGCTGGTACTGGCACTGGCGTTCGGCACCTACACGCGGTTCTACCTGGTGTCGTGGATCGGTGAGCGGGTGGTCGCCGACATCCGCCGCCGGGTGTTCGATCACCTGATCGAGCTGCACCCCGGTTTCTACGAGAGCAACCGCAGTTCGGAGATCCAGTCGCGGCTGACCGCCGACACCACCTTGCTGCAATCGGTGATCGGTTCATCGCTGTCGATGGCGCTGCGCAACCTGATCATGCTCATCGGCGGCAGCATCCTGCTGGTGGTCACCAACCCCAAGCTCAGCGGCATCGTGCTGCTGGCCTTGCCGCTGGTGGTGGCGCCCATCCTGCTGTTCGGCCGGCGCGTGCGGGCACTGTCGCGGCAGAGTCAGGATCGCGTGGCCGACGTCGGCAGCTACGTCGGCGAGGTGCTGGGGCAGATCAAGACCGTGCAGGCCTATAACCACCAGGATGAAGACAAACGGCGTTTCGGCGAGTCCGCCGAGGCGGCCTTCGATGTCGCGCGCAAGCGCATCGCCCAGCGCTCCTGGCTGATCACGGTGGTGATCGTGCTGGTGCTCGGCGCGGTGGGGGTGATGCTCTGGGTCGGCGGCATGGATGTCATCGCCGGGCGCATTTCCGGTGGCGAGCTGGCGGCCTTCGTGTTCTACAGCCTGATCGTCGGCTCGTCCTTCGGTACGCTGAGCGAGGTGATCGGCGAGCTGCAGCGTGCAGCCGGGGCGGCGGAGCGCCTCGGCGAGCTGCTGCGTTCGCGCAACGCCATCGTGGCGCCGGAACGGCCGCAGCCGCTGCAGCGGCCAGTGCAGGGGCGCATCGAGTTGCAGGGGGTGCGCTTCGCCTATCCGTCGCGTGCGGACAGCTATGCCATCGACGGCGTCGACCTGCAGGTGGCCGCAGGCGAGACGCTGGCGCTGGTGGGCCCCTCCGGGGCCGGCAAGTCGACCCTGTTCGATCTGCTGCTGCGCTTCTTCGACCCGCAGCAAGGCCGCATCCTCATCGACGGGGTGCCGATCGATCAGCTCGATCCACGTGAGCTGCGTGCCTGCTTCGCGCTGGTGTCGCAGAATCCGGCGCTGTTCTACGGTTCGATCGAAGACAACATCCGCTATGGCCGCCTGGATGCGAGTCAGGCCGAGGTCGAGGCCGCTGCGCGCGCCGCGCATGCGCACGAGTTCATCCAGCGTCTGCCGCAGGGCTACCAGACTCATCTGGGCGAGGCGGGGCTGGGCTTGTCCGGTGGGCAGCGCCAGCGCCTGGCGATTGCCCGCGCCTTGCTCGCCGATGCGCCGATCCTGCTGCTGGACGAGGCGACCAGTGCGCTGGACGCCGAAAGCGAGCACCTGATCCAGCAGGCGTTGCCGTCGCTGATGGCCGGGCGCACGACCCTGGTGATCGCCCATCGTCTGGCCACGGTGAAGCAGGCCGACCGCATCGCGGTGATCGAGCGCGGGCGTCTGGCCGCCATTGGCCGGCATGCCGAGCTGATCGACAGCAGCGCGCTGTATGCGCGCCTGGCAGAGTTGCAGTTCGGCAGTTAACGCTGCGGCTTGATGGTGGCGGCGGCGCCGGTCGAGGCGATGATGATCGCCGCCACGGCCAGCCACTGTCCCCAGAGCAGCTTCTCGCCGAGGAAGATCAAGCCACAGAGCGCGGCGATCGCCGGCTCCAGGGTCATCAGCACGCTGAAGGTGCGCGCGGGCATGCGTGTCAGGGCGATCATTTCCAGGCTGTACGGCAGCGCCGATGACATCACCGCCACGCCGAGGGCGATGGGCAGCAGGTCGAGGTCGAACAGGTCGCCGCCGGCGTGCCACAGGCCGACCGGCAGGACCAGCAATGCGGCGACCCAGGTGCCCAGCGCGACGGTGTGACGGCCATGCTGCGCGCCGGCTTTCTGGCCGAAGATGATGTACAGCGACCAGCACACCCCGGCGCCAAGTGCCAGGCCCGCGCCGAGCGGGTCGATGGCGCTCTGCGTCGCGCCGGTGGGCAGCAGCAGCCACAGGCCGGCGATGGCCAGGATCACCCAGACGAAATCCAGCAGGCGTCGCGACGAGAACAGCGCCAGGGCCAGCGGCCCGGTGAACTCCAGGGCGACGGCGATGCCCAGGGGAATGCTCTGCAGCGACATGTAGAACAACAGGTTCATGCCGCCGAGGGCCAGGCCGTAGGCGAGCAGGGCGTGACACTTGCGCAGATCCAGCCTGGCACGCCAGGGCTGCATCACCAGCGACAGGATGATCGCGCCAAGCACCAGGCGCAGGGCCGTGGTGCCTTCGGCGCCGACCAGGGGGAACAGGTTCTTGGCCAGCGATGCGCCGCTCTGGATCGAGGTCATGGCCACCACGAGCAGGGCGATGGGGACAAGGAGGGCGGGGCGGGGCATGAGGCTGTGTCCTGGTGCTGTTCAACGAAAAAACCGGCCGCAGGGGCCGGTTCTTCATGAGGCTTGCGGCTTAGCGGTATTCGCAGAGGTACGCGGTATCCACGGCGACCTTCAGCTGGAACTTGCTGTTGGCCTCGACGGTGAACTGGCTGCCGGCCTCGAAGGTGGTCCAGCTGTCGGTGCCCGGCAGCTTGACGGTCAGGGCGCCGGCCACGACGTGCATCACTTCCAGCTGACTGGTACCGAACTCGTATTCGCCCGGGGCCATGACGCCGAGGGTGGCCGGGCCTTCAGCCATGCTGAAGCCGATGGATTTGACGGTGCCGTCGAAGTACTCGTTGACCTTGAACATCTGCGATTCCTCGGAAGTGGGTGGACAAACTGTTGGGAGCCATTTGCAACGTCGCCTGGCGCCGCCCCGAAGGCAGGCCGCCACGGCGGGCATGGCCACAAAAGGGGCGCCAGTATGCCCAAGCGCCTTTTTTTCGTCATCACCCTTTGATGGGCAGTACCAGCGGCAGCAGGCGAGCGGTGTTGCGGGCATCCTCGAGCGCACGGTGCTGCTGCCCCTGAAACTGCATGCCGGCCAGTTGCAGGGCGCTGTGCAGGCCTACCGGGCGCTGCAGCTGGCGGGCCTTGGCGAAGGCCTGCTTGAGGTTCAGGTGGGGCACGTCGGCGAGCAGGCTGAGGAGTTGGTGCTGGCGCCATTCCTGGTGCAGCTGGCGGCGGTCGTAGTCGCCCCAGCTGCTCCAGCCGACCAGGCGCGGCGCATGCTGCGTCAGCCAGCGCTCGAACTGCGCCCAGACCTGGGGCAGTGGCGCCGCGCTGTCGACGTCCGCCTGGGTGATGTGGGTGAGCTGGCGGCAGAAATCGGTCAGGCAGGGGCGTCGTTGCGGCCTGACGATGCGCTGGAAGTGGTCGCGTTCATGGCCGTCCGCTCCGACCAGGCTGGCACCGATCTCGATGATTTCCATTTCCTCCACCGGCCAGCCGCCTTCGTCGGTCGTGGCTTCCAGGTCGATGACCAACCAATGTCCCATTGGCACTCCTTAGCGTCCGATGCCCGGTTCGAGCGGGTCCGCTGGCAGTATGGAAGGGCTTTCCGGCGAGGGCAAACGTCGTGTTAGGCTCTGCCGCCTATGTCCGCAGGAGGTTGCTATGGCTAAGGTCGCGTTTATCGGCTTGGGCGTGATGGGGTATCCGATGGCCGGGCATCTCGCCCGCAACGGTCACCAGGTGACGGTGTACAACCGCTCGCCGGGCAAGGCCGAGCAGTGGCTCGGCGAGTACGCCGGCAGTGCGGCGCCGACGCCGCGCGAGGCCGCGCTGGGCGCCGAGCTGGTGATGTGCTGCGTGGGCAACGACGACGATCTGCGCAGCGTGATCCTGGGCGAGCAGGGCGCCTTCGCCGGGATGTCGCCGGGGGCGATCCTGGTCGACCACACCACGGCATCCGCCGATGTCGCCCGCGAGCTGGCGAACATGGCCGCCGAGAGCGGGCTGGGCTTTCTCGATGCGCCGGTCTCCGGCGGCCAGGCGGGGGCGGTCAATGGCGTGCTGACGGTCATGGTGGGCGGCGAGGCCGAGACCTATGCGGTGGCCGAGCCGGTCATCCAGAGCTACGCGCGGATGATGCGCCTGATGGGGCCTGCGGGCAGCGGGCAGCTGAGCAAGATGGTCAACCAGATCTGCATTGCCGGCCTGGTGCAGGGCCTGGCCGAGGCGCTGAACTTCGCGCAGTGCGCCGGGCTCGATGGTCAGGCGGTGGTCGATGTGATCAGCAAGGGCGCCGCGCAGTCCTGGCAGATGGAGAACCGCTACAAGACCATGCTGGCCGGGGAATTCGATTTCGGCTTCGCCGTCGACTGGATGCGCAAGGACCTGTCGATCCTGCTCGAGGAGTCGCGCCGCAACGGTGCGCAGTTGCCGGTGACGGCGCTGGTCGATCAGTTCTACGCCGACGTCCAGGCCATGGGCGGTGGACGCTGGGATACCTCCAGCCTGCTGGCGCGCCTGCAGCGTAACCGCTGATCACGAAAGCCCTCGACTGACGGCGCGCGGCTCATTAGCATCGCGCCGTTCGTTCTGCCTCGTCGAGGTTCCCCATGGAATGCCGTGCCGGCTGTGGCGCCTGTTGCGTCGCGCCCTCCATCAGTTCGCCCATCCCTGGCATGCCCGACGGCAAGCCGGCGGGTGTGCGCTGCATTCATCTGTCCGTCGATGCGCTCTGTGCCCTGTTCGGGAAGCCGGAGCGGCCGCCCGTCTGCTCGGCGTTCAAGGCCGAGGTCGAGCTTTGCGGCGACAGTCGCGACAGCGCCATTCGCATGCTCGGCTGGCTGGAGCAGGCGACAGTCTGACGGCTGAACCCGTTTCCCCTTGCTGCGGTCGAAACGCAAACACTACCCAGAGAACAGGTTCCAAGATGATCCGTATGTCCGTGTTGGCCGTGATGCTGTGTGCAACCGCCGCCCAGGCTGCCGAAAGGCAATGGCAGCTGGAGCGTGAGGAGGATGGCGTGCGCGTCTATCTGGCCGACGTGCCGGGTTCCAAGTACAAGGCCTATCGCGGCGTGGTGACGATCAAGGGGGATCTGGCCGCCGTGCAGGCCGCCCAGGAGGATGTCGCCGGCTCCTGTGCCTGGATATTCAGCTGTCAGCAGCAGCGCCTGCTCAAGCACGAGGGGGAGGTGAGCGAGGTGTACACGCGTTTCGACATGCCCTGGCCGGTCAAGGCGCGCGACTCGGTGATCGAGGTCACGACGCGCAAGGATGCCGATGGCGCTGTCACGCGGGTGCTGGAGGCGGTGCCGCAGCGCCTGCCGGAAAACGATGATTTCGTGCGGGTGCAGCGGGTCGACGGCCAGTGGCACCTGCAGCCAATGGGCGAGGGCAGGGTAGAGGTGACCTACGAGGTGCATACCGAGCCGGGCGGGAGCGTGCCTTCGTGGCTGGCCAACAGCTTCGTCGTCGACGCGCCGTTGCAGACCCTGCAGGGCTTGCGTGCCCGGGTCGAGGGGCGCTGACGGGCGGGAATGAAAAAAGGCTGCCGGATGGCAGCCTTTCTTGTCGTGCAGCGATCGATCAGCCGCGGTCGGCGGGCAGGTCGCGCTGCTCGTAGCCGGTGTACAGCTGGCGCGGACGGCCGATCTTGTACGGACCGGAGAGCATTTCCTTCCAGTGCGAGATCCAGCCCACGGTACGTGCCAGGGCGAAGATCACGGTGAACATGGAGGTCGGAATGCCGATGGCCTTGAGGATGATGCCCGAGTAGAAGTCCACGTTCGGGTAGAGGTTGCGCTCCTTGAAGTAAGGATCGTTGCGCGCGATCTCTTCCAGCTTCATGGCCAGCTCCAGCTGCGGATCGTTGATGCCCAGCTCCGCCAGAACCTCGTCGCAGGTCTGCTTCATGACCTTGGCGCGCGGGTCGAAGTTCTTGTACACGCGGTGGCCGAAGCCCATCAGCTTGAACGGGTCATCCTTGTCCTTGGCCTTGGCCACGAACTTCTCGATGTTGTCCACGCTGCCGATCTCGTCGAGCATGGTCAGCACGGCTTCGTTGGCGCCGCCGTGAGCCGGGCCCCAGAGCGCGGCGATGCCGGCTGCGATACAGGCGAACGGGTTGGCGCCCGAGGAGCCAGCCAGGCGTACGGTGGAGGTGGAGGCATTCTGTTCGTGATCGGCGTGGAGGATGAAGATCTTGTCCATCGCCTTGGCCAGCACCGGGCTGATCGGTTTGATCTCGCACGGGGTGTTGAACATCATGTGCAGGAAGTTTTCCGCGTAGTTCAGGTCGTTACGCGGGTACATCATGGGCTGGCCCATGGAGTACTTGTAGGTCATCGCGGCGATGGTCGGCATCTTGGCGACCAGGCGCATGGCGGACACTTCACGGTGCTGCGGGTTCTTGATGTCCAGCGAGTCGTGATAGAAGGCGGACAGGGCGCCGACCACGCCACACATGATGGCCATCGGGTGGGCGTCACGGCGGAAACCGTTGAAGAAGGTCTTCAGCTGCTCGTGAACCATGGTGTGGTTCTTGATGGTGCTGACGAACTTGGCCTTCTCTTCCTTGCTCGGCAGTTCGCCGTTGAGCAGCAGGTAGCAGGTTTCCAGGTAGTCGGATTGCTCGGCGAGCTGTTCGATGGGGTAGCCGCGGTGCAGCAGAATCCCTTTGTCGCCGTCGATATAGGTGATCTTCGACTCGCAAGAGGCGGTCGACATGAAACCAGGATCAAATGTGAACCGACCCGTGGCGGTCAGGCTCCGCACATCGATTACATCGGGACCAACAGTGCCGGTCAGAACGGGCAGTTCGACGGGGGCATTGCCCTCGATGATCAACTGCGCTTTTTTGTCAGCCATATGTGGCCTCCTAGTTATGCTTGAAATCATCAGACGGCCCCCCACGCAGGGCCCGCACCACTATAGTGGGATAAATTCGAAAGTCAATTTGCGAGAACCCAGGCAGTAGAAGGGTTTGGGCGGGATTTTCAGCGAAAAAAGGCCGCTATTTACGCCATTTGTTTGCAGGCTGCAATGCGCTTTTTGGGGTAGGCCATTGCATTGTCATTAGTCTGCTAACTGTCTATACTCTGCGCCCGACCGCCAGGGGCTTTGCGGCCATATCATGGCGGTCGTCACTCCTTGGGTGATGGGTACCTGACCAGTGCACTTCCCAACAACTTTGCCCTGAAGTTTAGGGGCTCTCAGTGTGATAAAAAGCCGTGAATAGCCAACGACCTGTAAACCTAGACCTTAGGACTATCAAGCTCCCAATCACCGCTTACACGTCCATTCTTCACCGTATCTCCGGTGTCATCCTCTTTGTCGGTATCGCCATTCTGCTGTTCGGCCTCGACAAGTCGCTGGCGTCCGAAGAGGGCTTCGCCCAGGTGAAAGAATGCCTGACCAGCCCGCTGGCCAAGTTCGTGATCTGGGGTCTTCTGTCCGCTCTGCTGTACCACCTGGTGGCCGGTGTGCGCCACTTGATCATGGACATGGGCATCGGTGAGACGCTGGAAGGCGGCAAGCTGGGCTCGAAAATCGTCATCGCCGTTGCTGCGGTCGTGATCGTGCTGCTGGGGGTATGGATATGGTAACTAATGTCACGAACTTCTCGCGTTCGGGCCTCTATGACTGGATGGCTCAGCGCGTTTCTGCGGTCGTTCTCGCGGCTTACACGCTGTTCCTGCTGGGCTATGTGATCTGCAATCCGGGCATGGGCTACGCCGAATGGCACGGCCTGTTCTCCAGTACCGCGATGCGCATCTTCAGCCTGCTGGCGCTGGTTGCACTGAGCGTGCACGCCTGGGTCGGCATGTGGACCATTTCCACCGACTACCTGACGCCGATGGCGCTGGGCAAGTGGGCGACTGGTGTGCGTTTCCTGTTCCAGGCCGTGTGTGGCATCGCCATGTTCGCGATGTTCGTCTGGGGCGTGCAGATTCTGTGGGGTTTCTGATTCATGTCTAGCATCCGTACTCTTTCCTATGACGCCATCATCGTAGGTGGCGGCGGCGCCGGCATGCGTGCTGCGCTGCAACTGGCCCAGGGCGGTCACAAGACTGCCGTGGTCACCAAGGTGTTCCCGACTCGCTCGCACACCGTTTCCGCCCAGGGTGGCATTACCTGCGCCATCGCTTCGGCCGACCCGAACGACGATTGGCGCTGGCACATGTACGACACCGTCAAGGGCTCCGACTACATCGGTGACCAGGACGCCATCGAATACATGTGCTCCGTTGGTCCGGAAGCCGTGTTCGAGCTCGAGCACATGGGCCTGCCGTTCTCCCGTACCGAACAGGGCCGCATCTACCAGCGTCCGTTCGGCGGCCAGTCCAAGGGTCCGGACAATCCGACCCAGGCTGCTCGTACCTGCGCCGCTGCCGACCGTACCGGTCACGCGCTGCTGCACACCCTGTACCAGGCCAACCTGAAGGCTGGCACCTCGTTCCTCAACGAGTGGTACGCCGTCGACCTGGTGAAGAACCAGGACGGCGCCATCGTCGGCATCATCGCCATCTGCATCGAGACCGGCGAGACCGTATACATCCGCTCCAAGGCCGTGGTCCTGGCCACTGGCGGTGCTGGCCGTATCTACGCCTCCACCACCAACGCACTGATCAACACCGGTGATGGCGTGGGCATGGCCCTGCGTGCCGGCGTGCCGGTGCAGGACATCGAAATGTGGCAGTTCCACCCGACCGGTATCGCCGGCGCTGGTGTACTGGTCACCGAAGGCTGCCGTGGTGAGGGTGGTTACCTGATCAACGCCCATGGCGAGCGCTTCATGGAGCGCTATGCGCCGAACGCCAAGGACCTCGCCGGTCGTGACGTCGTCGCCCGTTCCATGGTCAAGGAAGTGATCGCCGGCAACGGTGTGGGCCCGAACAAGGACCACGTACTGCTGAAGCTCGATCACCTCGGCGAAGAAGTGCTGCACAGCCGTCTGCCGGGCATCTGCGAACTGTCCAAGACCTTCGCGCACGTCGACCCGGTCGTTGCCCCGGTTCCGGTGATCCCGACCTGCCACTACATGATGGGCGGCGTGGCCACCAACATCCATGGCCAGGCCATCACTCAGGACGCCAACGGCAAGGACACCATCATCGAAGGTCTGTTCGCCGTGGGCGAGGTCGCCTGCGTGTCGGTGCACGGTGCCAACCGTCTGGGCGGCAACTCGCTGCTCGACCTGGTGGTATTCGGCCGCGCGGCTGGCCTGCACCTGGAAAAAGCGCTCAAGGAAGGTGTCGAGGTGCGTGGCGCCAGCGAAACCGACATCGAGCAGTCGCTGGCCCGTCTGGCCGGCGTCAACGAGCGCAGCACCGGTGAAGAGGTCGCGCCGCTCAAGCGCGAGCTGCAACAGTGCATGCAGAACTACTTCGGTGTATTCCGTACCGGCGAATACATGCAGAAGGGCATCCAACAACTGGCCGACCTGCGCGAGCGTATCGCGACGGTGAAGATCTCCGACAAGAGCCAGGCGTTCAACACTGCGCGTATCGAGGCGCTGGAACTGCAAAACCTGCTCGAAGTCGCCGAAGCGACTGCGGTTGCCGCCGAGGCTCGCAAGGAGTCCCGTGGTGCCCACGCTCGTGAAGACTTCGAAGAGCGCGACGATCAGAACTGGCTGTGCCACTCCCTGTACTTCCCAGGCGAGAAGCGCGTAGCCAAGCGTGACGTGAACTTCGCGCCGAAGACCGTTCCGGCGTTTGAACCCAAGGTTCGGACTTATTAAGGGTGACTGATATGTTGCAAGTCAGTGTTTATCGCTACAACCCGGAGAAAGACGCTGCTCCGTTCATGCAGGACTTCCAGATCGACACCAACGGCAAGGACATCATGGTCCTGGACGTGCTGGCGCTGATCAAGGAACAGGACGAGGGTTTCTCCTATCGTCGTTCCTGCCGTGAAGGCGTGTGCGGCTCCGACGGCATGAACATCAACGGCAAGAACGGTCTGGCCTGCATCACTCCGCTGTCCGCAGCGGGGCTGAAGGGTGGCAAGCTGGTGATCCGTCCGCTGCCGGGGCTGCCGGTCATTCGTGACCTGGTCGTCGACATGAGCATCTTCTACAAGCAGTACGAGAAAGTGCAGCCGTTCCTGCAGAATGACACGCCGGCTCCGGCCATCGAGCGTCTGCAGTCGCCGGAAGAGCGTGAGAAGCTCGACGGCCTGTACGAGTGCATCCTGTGCGCTTGCTGCTCGACCAGCTGCCCGTCGTTCTGGTGGAATCCGGACAAGTTCCTCGGTCCCGCTGCGCTGCTGCAGGCCTATCGTTTCCTGGCCGACAGCCGCGACACCAAGACCTCCGAGCGTCTGGCGTCCCTGGATGATCCGTTCAGCGTGTTCCGCTGCCGCGGCATCATGAACTGCGTCAACGTTTGCCCGAAAGGCCTGAACCCGACCAAGGCCATCGGTCACGTGCGCAACATGCTGCTGCAGAGCGGTACCTGATTCGCAAGTTGCTATACCTGTAACACCTGCGGGACCGACTCAGGTCGGTTTCGCAGCAAAAGCCAGAACCGCAGCCCACAAAGCCGCGGTTCATACTCGAAAAACATGACGACCAGCAGGGGCATCCGGGCTGGTACCCGGGCTATCTGCGGGAACCCAAGTGGCTGTATCCGAGTCGCAGCATCATGACTTCTGATCGGACCATGCGGTTTTCACGCCGGTGGTGTCCCCTTACCGAGGGTGACCAAGCATGCAAGAAAGCGTGATGCAGCGCATGTGGGACAGTGCCCACCTATCCGGTGGCAACGCTGCCTACGTGGAAGAGCTCTACGAGCTCTACCTGCACGATCCCAACGCTGTGCCAGAAGAGTGGCGCACTTACTTCCAGAAGTTGCCGACCGACGGCAGCGCTGCAACGGACGTATCGCATTCGACCATTCGCGATCATTTCGTCCTGCTCGCCAAGAATTCGCGTCGTGCCCAGCCGGTTTCCGCCGGGGCCGTCAGCAGCGAGCACGAGAAAAAGCAGGTGGAAGTGCTGCGTCTGATCCAGGCCTACCGCATGCGTGGCCATCAGGCCGCCCAGCTCGACCCTCTGGGTCTGTGGGTGCGCACTGCGCCGTCTGATCTGTCGATCAATCACTACGGTCTGACCGATGCGGATCTGGATACCACGTTCCGTACTGGCGAACTGTACATCGGCAAAGAAGAAGCAACGCTACGCGAAATCCGCGATGCGCTGCAGCAGACATATTGTCGCACCATCGGGGCCGAGTTCACCCACATCGTCGATTCCGGTCAGCGCAACTGGTTCGCCCAGCGCCTGGAAAGCGTACGCGGTCGCCCGCAGTTTTCCGCCGAGGTTCAGGCGCACGTGCTCGAGCGCGTCACCGCTGCCGAAGGCCTGGAGAAGTACCTGGGCACCAAGTACCCGGGCACCAAGCGTTTCGGCCTGGAAGGTGGCGAGAGCCTGATCCCGCTGCTGGATGAGATCATCCAGCGCTCCGGTTCCTACGGCACCAAGGAAATCGTCATCGGCATGGCCCACCGTGGCCGTCTGAACGTCCTGGTCAACACCTTCGGCAAGAACCCGCGCGACCTGTTCGACGAGTTCGAAGGCAAGAAGACCGAAGGCCTGTCCTCCGGTGACGTCAAGTACCACCAGGGTTTCTCGTCCAACGTGATGACCCAGGGTGGCGAAGTGCACCTGGCGCTGGCATTCAACCCCTCGCACCTGGAAATCGTTTCCCCGGTGGTCGAGGGTTCGGTACGTGCCCGTCAGGATCGCCGCAGCGATGCCGGTGGTGAGAAGGTCCTGCCGATCTCCATCCACGGTGACGCGGCTTTCGCCGGTCAGGGCGTGGTCATGGAAACCTTCCAGATGTCGCAGACCCGCGGCTACAAGACTGGCGGCACCATCCACATCGTGATCAACAACCAGGTCGGCTTCACCATCAGCAACCCGCTGGATGCGCGCTCCACCGAGTACGCCACCGACGTGGCCAAGATGGTCCAGGCGCCGATCTTCCACGTGAACGGCGATGATCCGGAAGCGGTGCTGTTCGTCACCCAGCTGGCCGTCGACTACCGCATGCAGTACAAGCGTGACGTGGTCATCGACCTGGTCTGCTACCGCCGCCGTGGTCACAACGAGGCCGACGAGCCGAACGGCACCCAGCCGCTGATGTACCAGCAGATCTCCAAGCAGCGCACCACCCGTGAGCTGTACGCGGATGCCCTGATTGCGGCCGGCGTGCAGAGCAACGACGACGTGCAGGCCAAGATCGACGAGTACCGCACCGCGCTGGACAACGGTCAGCACGTGGTCAAGAGCCTGGTCAAGGAGCCCAACAAGGAACTGTTCGTCGACTGGCGTCCGTACCTGGGCCACGCCTGGACCGCGCGTCACGACACGCGTTTCGACCTCAAGACCCTGCAGGATCTGTCCTCCAAGCTGCTGGAAATCCCGGAAGGCTTCGTCGTCCAGCGTCAGGTCGCGAAGATTCTCGAGGATCGCCAGAAGATGGGCGCCGGTGGCCTGCCGATCAACTGGGGCTTCGCCGAGACCATGGCCTACGCCACGCTGCTGGTCGAAGGTCACCCGATCCGCATGACCGGCCAGGACATCGGCCGTGGCACCTTCTCACACCGCCACGCGGTGCTGCACAACCAGAAGGACGCCGCGACCTACGTTCCGCTGAAGAACCTGTACGACGGTCAGCCGAAGTTCGAGCTGTACGACTCCTACCTCTCCGAGGAAGCCGTACTGGCCTTCGAATACGGCTACGCCACCACCACGCCGAACGCGCTGGTGATCTGGGAAGCCCAGTTCGGCGACTTCGCCAACGGTGCCCAGGTGGTATTCGACCAGTTCATCTCCAGTGGCGAGCACAAGTGGGGTCGTCTCTGCGGCCTGACCGTCCTGCTGCCGCATGGTTACGAAGGGCAGGGGCCTGAGCACAGCTCGGCGCGTCTGGAGCGTTACCTGCAGCTGTGCGCCGAGCACAACATGCAGGTCTGCGTACCGACCACCCCGGCACAGGTCTACCACATGCTGCGTCGCCAGGTGATCCGTCCGCTGCGCAAGCCGCTGGTGGTGCTGACGCCGAAGTCGCTGCTGCGCCACAAGCTGGCCATCTCGACCCTGGACGATCTGGCCGAAGGCTCCTTCCAGACCGTCATCGGCGAGATCGATGGGCTGGATCCGAAGAAGGTCGAGCGTCTGGTCCTGTGCAGCGGCAAGGTCTACTACGACCTGCTGGAGAAGCGTCGTGCCGAGGGCCGCGAAGATATCGCCATCGTGCGTATCGAGCAGCTCTACCCGTTCCCGGAAGAGGACCTGGCCGAGGCGCTGGCACCGTACAAGAACCTCAAGCACATCGTCTGGTGTCAGGAAGAACCGATGAACCAGGGCGCCTGGTACTGCAGTCAGCACCACATGCGTCGCGTCGCCACTGCGCACAAGAAGGCCCTGTTCCTCGAGTACGCCGGTCGTGATGCCTCGGCAGCGCCGGCTTGCGGTTATGCCTCGATGCACGCCGAGCAGCAGGAAAAACTGCTGCAGGACGCCTTTACTGTTTAACGCCTTCATCCGCCAGGTGGCAGGTGCCACCTGGCGGTAAAACCGAATTTAAGGAAACGCATACAATGGCTATCGAGATCAAAGCCCCAACCTTCCCGGAATCGGTTGCCGACGGCACCGTGGCCACCTGGCACAAGAAGCCGGGCGAAGCGGTCAAGCGCGATGAGCTGATCGTCGACATCGAAACCGACAAGGTGGTGATCGAAGTCCTGGCCGAGGCCGATGGTGTCCTGGCTGAAGTCATCAAGAACGAAGGCGACACCGTTCTGTCCAACGAGCTGCTGGGCAAACTGACCGAAGGTGGCGCTGCCGCCGCTGCTCCGGCTGCCGCTCCGGCCGCTGCCGCTGCGCCTGCCCAGGCTGCTGCTCCGGCCGCTGCTGGCGGTGACGATGCGATCCTGTCGCCGGCTGCGCGCAAGCTGGCCGAAGAGAACGGCATCGACCCGAACAGCATCGCCGGCACCGGCAAGGGTGGCCGCGTGACCAAGGAAGACGTGGTCGCCGCCGTCGAAGCGAAGAAGAACGCGCCGGCCGCTGCTGCCAAGCCGGCTGCCGCTCCGGCCGCTGCTGCTCCGGTAGTCGCCACTGGCGACCGTACCGAGAAGCGCGTACCGATGACCCGCCTGCGCGCCAAGATCGCCGAGCGTCTGGTCGAAGCTCAGTCTTCCATGGCCATGCTGACCACCTTCAACGAAGTCGACATGACCGAAGTCATGGCGCTGCGTTCGAAGTACAAGGACCTGTTCGAGAAGTCCCACAACGGCGTACGCCTGGGCTTCATGTCGTTCTTCGTCAAGGCGGCTACCGAGGCGCTGAAGCGCTTCCCGGCGGTCAACGCCTCGATCGACGGCAACGACATCGTTTACCACGGCTATGCCGACGTCGGCGTCGCCGTATCCAGCGACCGTGGCCTGGTGGTCCCGGTTCTGCGCAACGCCGAGCTGATGAGCCTGGCTGAAATCGAGAACGGCATTGCCACCTTCGGCAAGAAGGCCCGTGACGGCAAGCTGGCGATCGAAGAAATGACCGGCGGCACCTTCACCATCACCAACGGTGGTACCTTCGGTTCGATGATGTCGACTCCGATCGTCAACCCGCCGCAGGCCGCCATCCTGGGTATGCACAACATCATCCAGCGTCCGATGGCGATCAACGGCCAGGTGGTGATCCGCCCGATGATGTATCTGGCGCTGTCTTACGACCACCGCCTGATCGATGGTAAGGAAGCCGTGACCTTCCTGGTGACCATCAAGAACTTGCTTGAAGACCCGGCTCGCCTGCTGCTGGACATCTAAAAGCCAGTCTCCTCCACGGCGGCCCTGTTTACAGGGCCGTCCGGTTTATTCGAGAAGGAATACGTTATGACCCAGAAATTCGACGTGGTAGTCATCGGTGCCGGCCCTGGTGGCTATGTTGCCGCCATCAAAGCAGCGCAACTCGGTCTGAAGACCGCCTGTATCGAAAAATATCAGGGCAAGGACGGCAAGACCGCCCTCGGCGGCACCTGCCTGAACGTCGGCTGCATCCCCTCCAAGGCGCTGCTGGACAGCTCCTGGAAGTACCACGAAGCGAAGGAAGGTTTCGCCGTTCACGGCATCGAAGCCAAGGGCGTGACCATCGACGTTCCGGCGATGATCGGGCGCAAGGCCACCATCGTTAAGAACCTGACCGGTGGTATCGCCTCGCTGTTCAAGGCCAACGGCGTGACCCTGCTGGAAGGCCACGGCAAGCTGCTGGCTGGCAAGCAGGTCGAAGTGACCGGCACCGACGGCAAGACCCAGGTGGTCGAAGGCGCCCACGTGATCATCGCTTCCGGCTCCAAGCCGGTCGAGATTCCGCCGGCTCCGGTCGATCAGGACGTCATCGTCGACTCCACCGGCGCCCTGGAATTCCAGAGCGTACCGAAGAAGCTGGGCGTCATCGGCGCTGGCGTGATCGGTCTGGAGCTGGGCTCGGTATGGGCCCGTCTGGGTTCCGAAGTCACCGTGCTCGAAGCGATGGACAAGTTCCTCGCCGCTGCTGACGAGCAGATCGCCAAGGAAGCCCAGAAGACCCTGACCAAGCAGGGCCTGGACATCCGCCTGGGTGCTCGCGTCACCGGTTCGGAAGTCAAGAAGAAGCAGGTCACCGTCAGCTTCACCGACGCCAACGGCGAGCAGAAGATGGTCTTCGACAAGCTGATCGTGGCCGTGGGCCGTCGCCCGGTGACCACCGATCTGCTGGCCGCCGACAGCGGCGTGGACCTGGACGAGCGTGGCTTCATCTACGTCAACGATCAGTGCGAAACCAGCGTGCCGGGCGTCTACGCCATCGGTGACGTGGTACGTGGCGCCATGCTCGCGCACAAGGCCTCGGAAGAGGGTGTGATGGTCGCCGAGCGTATCGCCGGCCACAAGGCGCAGATGAACTACGACCTGATCCCGTCGGTCATCTACACCCACCCGGAAATCGCATGGGTCGGCAAGACCGAGCAGCAGCTGAAAGGTGAGGGCGTTGCCATCAACATCGGTACCTTCCCGTTCGCTGCCAGCGGCCGTGCCATGGCTGCCAACGACACCGGCGGCCTGGTCAAGGTCATCGCCGATGCCAACACCGACCGCGTACTGGGCGTTCACGTGATCGGCCCAAGCGCTGCCGAGCTGGTACAGCAAGGCGCCATCGGTATGGAATTCGGCACCAGCGCCGAAGACCTGGGCATGATGGTCTTCTCGCACCCGACCCTGTCCGAGGCGCTGCACGAAGCGGCCCTGGCAGTGAACGGTGGCGCGATCCACATCGCCAACCGCAAGAAGCGCTAAGTGTGAAAGGTGGTCGGCAGTAGCCGGCCGCCCGAGTTGTTGTAAGCCGCCGTGGTAGGTGGGGCGTCGCGTAATCGCCTCATCGTCGCGGTGGTTTTTGCAAGCAGAACCACGGCGGGTGGCCCGCGTCGAGCTCGACTCGCAGCGGAATGCCCGGCGGACTGCCTCGGCAGTCACAGGTGGCGCGGTATCAAAAGTACAGCGCCGAATGCGCAATACCTAAACGAAGACGGTAGACAAGCATGAATCTTCACGAGTATCAGGGTAAGCAGCTGTTCGCTGAATACGGCCTGCCTGTATCCAAGGGCTTCGCGGTAGACACCCCGGAAGAAGCCGCAGAAGCCTGCGAAAAAATCGGTGGCAGCGAGTGGGTCGTCAAGGCCCAGGTCCACGCCGGTGGCCGCGGTAAAGCCGGTGGCGTAAAACTGGTCAAGAGCAAGGAAGACGCCAAAGCCTTCGCCGCCAACTGGCTGGGCAAGCGTCTGGTGACTTACCAGACTGACGCCAATGGTCAGCCGGTCAGCAAAATCCTGGTCGAATCCTGCACCGACATCGCCAAGGAACTGTACCTGGGCGCTGTAGTGGACCGCTCCAGCCGTCGCATCGTGTTCATGGCGTCCACCGAAGGTGGCGTGGACATCGAGAAAGTGGCCCACGAAACCCCTGAGAAGATCCTCAAGGCCACCGTCGATCCGCTGGTCGGCGCTCAGCCGTACCAGGGTCGCGAGCTGGCTTTCCAGCTGGGCCTGGAAGGCAAGCAGGTCGCTCAGTTCGCCAAGATCTTCGTAGGTCTGGCCAAGCTGTTCAAAGATCACGATCTGGCTCTGCTGGAAGTCAACCCGCTGGTCATCAAGGCCGACGGCGACCTGCACTGCCTGGATGCGAAGATCAACATCGACGCTAACGCCATGTACCGTCAGCCGAAGCTGAAGACCTTCCACGACCCGTCGCAAGACGATCCTCGTGAAGCCCACGCTGCCAGCTTCGAGCTGAACTACGTGGCCCTGGAAGGCAACATCGGCTGCATGGTCAACGGTGCCGGCCTGGCCATGGGTACCATGGACATCGTCAACCTGCACGGCGGCAAGCCAGCCAACTTCCTCGACGTAGGTGGCGGCGCGACCAAAGAGCGCGTGACCGAAGCCTTCAAGATCATCCTGTCCGACAGCAACGTTGCTGCCGTTCTGGTGAACATCTTCGGCGGTATCGTTCGTTGCGACATGATTGCCGAAGGCATCATCGGCGCCGTGAAAGAAGTCGGCGTGAAGATCCCGGTGGTCGTCCGCCTGGAAGGTAACAACGCCGAGCTGGGCGCCAAGGTCCTGGCTGAAAGCGGCCTGAACATCATCGCGGCAACCAGCCTGACCGACGCTGCTCAGCAAGTCGTCAAAGCTGCGGAGGGCAAGTAATGAGCGTCCTGATCAATAAAGACACCAAAGTCATCTGCCAGGGCTTCACCGGCTCGCAGGGTACTTTCCACTCCGAACAAGCCATCGCCTACGGCACCAAGATGGTTGGCGGCGTGACTCCGGGCAAAGGTGGTACTACCCACCTGGGCCTGCCAGTGTTCAACACTGTGAAAGAAGCCGTCGAAGCCACCGGCGCCGACGCTTCGGTCATCTACGTTCCGGCTCCGTTCTGCAAGGACTCGATCCTGGAAGCTGCATTCGGCGGCATCAAGCTGATCGTCTGCATCACCGAAGGCATTCCTACCCTGGACATGCTGGATGCCAAAGTCATCTGCGACGAGCTGGGCATTACCCTGATCGGCCCGAACTGCCCGGGCGTGATCACTCCCGGCGAGTGCAAGATCGGCATCATGCCGGGTCACATCCACCTGCCAGGCAAGGTAGGCATCGTGTCGCGTTCCGGCACCCTGACCTATGAAGCCGTCAAGCAGACCACCGACGCCGGTTTCGGCCAGTCCACCTGCGTGGGCATCGGCGGTGACCCCATCCCGGGCTCCAACTTCATCGACATCCTGAAGCTGTTCCAGGAAGATCCGAAGACCGAAGCGATCGTCATGATCGGTGAGATCGGCGGTTCGGCTGAAGAAGAAGCGGCTGCCTACATCAAGGCCAACGTCACCAAACCTGTAGTTTCCTACATCGCAGGTGTGACCGCTCCTCCCGGCAAGCGCATGGGCCACGCTGGCGCCATCATCTCCGGCGGCAAGGGCACTGCAGACGAGAAGTTCGCTGCACTGCAGGACGCGGGTGTGAAAACCGTGCGTTCCCTGGCTGACATCGGCAAGGCCCTGGCCGAGCTGACCGGTTGGGAAGTCAAGAACGCCTAAGCGTTCCTGATGCTCGCAAAAAGGCCACCTTCGGGTGGCCTTTTTGTTTTTCTGCCCGCTCTGGTGCGGCGCGGCGTGAGCAGCCGCATGGAAATGCACGGTAACTGTTGCTGAGGCGACAGGCAGTTACGCCAGTTCGACAGCTCGTCCGGCAACTGTGCTGCTGCTGCGCGGTTTTCGCTAGTATGCGCGGCTTATCGTGTCCGTGGCGCCACAAGCGCCTGGCGATACCAGCAGTGGTTCGAGCCAAAACGCTCGGGCGACGTTTCCCTGATCCCTGAGGAAACCCCCGCAACTCTTCGATTTCCTGCCCGTGGTATTCCCCTCTATGACTCGTTTGAAAGGCTCGGATCTCCTGGCCCTTGGCTTCATGACATTTGCGCTGTTCCTTGGCGCCGGCAACATCATCTTTCCGCCCAGCGCCGGCCTGGCTGCCGGGGCCAACCTGCTGCCTGCCGCAGTCGGTTTTCTCCTCACCGGTGTCGGGCTGCCCCTGCTGACCGTCGTGGCGCTGGCCCGTGTCGGCGGCGGCATGGACCTGCTCACCGCGCCGCTGGGCAAGGTCGCCGGTGCGATCCTGGCCGTGGCGGTGTACCTGGCCATCGGGCCGTTGTTCGCCACGCCACGCACGGCGGTGGTGTCGTTCGAGATGGGCATCGCCCCGTTCGCCGGCAACGAAGGCACGCCGCTGCTGATCTACACCCTGGTCTATTTCGCTGCCGTCCTGTTCCTCTCGCTCAACCCCGGGCAACTGGTCGACCGTATCGGCAAGTTCATCACCCCGGTATTGCTGGCTGCGCTGCTGGTACTGGGCGGTGCCGCGCTGTTCGCGCCGGCAGGCGAGATCGGCGTGGTCGCCGACAGCTATCGCGAGGCGCCCCTGGTACAGGGTTTCCTCCAGGGTTACCTGACCATGGACACCCTCGGTGCCCTGGTATTCGGTATCGTCATCGCCAGCGCCATCCGTGACCGTGGTGTCAGCGACGGCGCCCTGGTGACCCGCTACTCGATCGTCGCCGGGGTGATCGCCGCCATCGGCCTGTCGCTGGTGTACCTGGCGCTGTTTTACCTCGGCGCCACCAGCCAGGGCATCGCCGGTGATGCGGAAAATGGCGTGCAGGTCCTGACCACCTACGTCCAGCACACCTTCGGTACCACCGGCAGCCTGCTGCTGGCCGTGGTCATCACCCTGGCCTGCCTGACCACCGCCGTCGGCCTGCTGACCGCTTGCGGCGAATTCTTCAGCAAGCTGCTGCCGGTGTCGTATCGCAGCGTGGTGATCGTTTTCGGCCTGTTCAGCCTGATCGTGGCCAACCAGGGCCTGACCCAGCTGATCAGCTTCTCCATCCCGGTGCTGGTCGGCCTCTATCCGCTGGCGATCGTGCTGGTCGCCCTGAGCCTGGCCAACCGCCTGTGGCTCTCGCAGTCCCTGGTTTTCGTGCCGGTGATGGCGGTGACGCTGATCTTCGGCGTGGCCGACGGCGTCGCCGCCACGCCGTGGGCAGACAAGGTGCCGGCGTGGTTCGGCCAGTTGCCGCTGGCAGGGCAGAGCCTGGGCTGGCTGCTGCCGGTGGCGATCACGCTGGCGCTGGTCGTGGTGCTCGACCGCATCCTCGGTCTGCGTCAGGGCGCCACTGCCTGAGGCACGTCGCCGTCAAAGCAAGGCCGCCCACGAGGCGGCCTTCTTTTTGTCGAACAAGTCGCCTGGTGCTCTGGCTATAATCCGCGGCAGTCATACAAGGAGTTGGCATGCTCGACAGCTACCCGTACCTGCCTCACTTTCTCGCCGTGCTCTGGTTCGTCCTGTGCTGGGGCGGCTACACCCGCTACGCGTCCTGGAAGGGACGGACCACGCCCTGTCTCGCCAGCGTGCTGCACCTGTACCGCGAGGACTGGATGCGCCGCATGCTGCTGCGCGAGAACCGCATTGCCGATGCCAACGTGATCGGCAATCTGGAGCGCAACGCGTCGTTCTTCGCCTCCAGCACGCTGATCATCCTGGCCGGTATCCTCACCGTGCTCGGCGCGTCCGACCGGGCCCTTTCGCTGCTGGCCGACATTCCCTTCGTGCAACCGGCCAGCCGCGGCCTGTCCGAGATCAAGCTGCTGTGCCTGGGGGTGATTTTCGTCTACGCCTTCTTCACCTTCAGCTGGTGCATGCGTCAGTACAACTTCGCTGCGGTGCTGGTCGGTTCCGCGCCGATGGTGGGGGAGCGCCATGTCACCGAGCAGGAGCGCAAGGCGTTCGCCGAGCGCACCGCGCGGGTCATCTCGATGGCCGCGAACCAGTTCAACTTCGGCCTGCGTGCCTATTATTTCGGGATGTCGACGCTGGCCTGGTTCATCAACCCCTGGTTCTTCATGCTGGTGACCACCGGCGTGGTGCTGATCCTCTACCGCCGCGAGTTCCATTCGGATGTACTGGAAGTGATGGTCTATACCCCAACACCGGCTACGGACGTGGCCAAGGAGAAGAGTGAATGAGTCTGCCGTTCTGGTGTGTGTTCATCAGTGCCCTGTTGATCTTCATCGCCAAGGCGCCGGTCGCCAAGGCGATGGCCAAGGAGGGTGGTGGTCGCTACGACAACCACCATCCGCGCGCGCAGCAGGCGCGTCTTACCGGCTTTGGCGCACGTGCGCTGGCCGGGCACCTGAACAGCATCGAGGCCTTCCCGCTGTTCGCCGTCGGCGTGTTGATGGCGCATGTCACCCAGACCTACGGCGTGCTCGTCGACGTGCTGGCGGTGACCTTCGTCGTCAGTCGCGTGCTGTACCTGCTGCTCTACTGGTGGGACCTGCACTGGCAGCGCAGCCTGGTCTGGGTCGTGGGCCTGGCGTGCAGCCTGCTGCTGATGATCAGCCCGGCATTGAAATGAAAAAAGGCCCGCAATGCGGGCCTTTTCGCAGGTGCCTGAGGCTTATTCGCCGTCCACGGCGTCCTTGGCCTTGTTGCCGGCATCTTCGAGGGCGTTGGCCGCGTCGTCGGCCGCATTCTCGATCTTCTCGCCGGTGGTGGGCTCGTTGCCCAGGGCCTCGTTGGTTTTCTGCTCGATGGCTTCGCCGGTTTCCTCGGCCGCATTGCCCAGATTCTCCATGGCTTCGGAGACTGACTCCTTGGCTGACTCCATCTTGTCTTCCGGGGTTTTCTCGCAGGCGGCGAGACCCAGGGCGGTGGCAAGCAGAAGGGCATAAGTCAGAGGTTTGTTCACAGTCATCACTCCATGTGTGAGAGTTATAGGTGGCTGGGTTGACCCCAAGAGCGCACACCCACTCTGAACCTTGATCGACTGCGCAAGTTCCCTGCGTTTTCGTTTCGCTGGCACGACGCCGGTGTGAGGCAGCGCCTCGAGGCGCTATGATGCGCAGCCCTTTTTGCAGCCTGCCAGCGCGCGTGTCGGGCCGTTGCGCCGCGCCGGCGCCGCCCGGAAACGCGCCTGGCAGCTGCGATTCATTGTCCAACGCATGCGGACGTCAGGAGTGCCCCAGGCATTGCTGCTGGTGCGGTCGGGAGTAGAGATATGAGTGAACAGTCGATTGAGGATCGCGCGCAGCGGTTTCTTGCTGCATTGCGTCATTGTCAGGTGCTCGGCATGGCGGTCGAGCGCGCTGACAGCAAGGGCCTGACCCTGCGCCTGCCGTACGCGCCGCACATCGTCGGCAATCCGGATACCGGCGTCATCCATGGCGGGGCGATCACCACGCTGATGGACACCACCTGTGGCATTTCCACCGTGTGCGTGCTGCCCGAGTTCGAGATCTGCCCGACGCTGGACCTGCGCATCGACTACATGCATCCCGCCGAGCCGGGCAAGGATGTGTTCGGTTTCGCCGAGTGCTATCGCGTGACGCCCAACGTCATCTTCACCCGTGGCTACGCCTATCAGGATGACCCCGAGCAGCCCATCGCCCACGTGGTCGGCGCCTTCATGCGCATGGGCAAGGCCGCGCAGGGTGGCGGTGAGCTGAAACAAGACATTCAGCAGGGTGGTGCGGCATGAGCGAGCTCAACCTGGAGCAGCTGGTCGCACGCGCGCACCAGCAGAACGACTACGACCCGCTGATCAGCCTGATCCCCTACGCCAAGCTGCTGGGGATCGAGTGCCTGCGCCTGGGCGATGACATGGTCTTTCGCCTGCCGGCCAATCGTGACTGCATCGGCAACCCGGTACTGCCGGCGCTGCATGGCGGCGTGATCGCCGGGTTCATGGAGCATGCCGCCATGCTGCATCTGCTGATGTTCATGGGAATTCCACATTTGCCGAAAATCATCGACTTCTCGATAGATTACCTGCGCGCCGGCCATTATCGTGACACCTACGCGCAGTGCCAGGTCTGGCGCCAGGGGCGACGGGTCGCCAACGTGGCGATCAATGCCTGGCAGACAAGCCAGACCGAGCCGATTGCCACAGCCCGTGCCCATTTCAAGGTCGATGAGCCCTGAGCCCTTGTCGAGGTGATTGCTTGCATGACGGAACGGATCGGTAGCGCAGCGAAATGATGACAAGGAATCTGTAGATGGATGCGTTGCTGATAATCGGTGGTCTGCTGTTGATGCTGGCCGGTCTGGTCTGGCTGGTCATGCGGGCCTTCGCCACGAGCCTGCTGTGGGGGTGGGGCAGCCTGCTGCCGCCGCTCACCCTGATCTATGTGGTGCGCCATTGGGCGCGCGCACGCAGTGCCGTGATGCTCATCGGCCTGGGGGTGATCCCGCTGGTGGTCGGTTTCACCTTGCTCGCCAGCAAGGATGCCGAACGGCTTGCCGCGATCGTTCGCCTCGACTGGCTGAAGCCCGCAGCCCAGGCGCCGGCCGAGCTGGCCATCGACCTGGATGGCGAGCTCAACGGCCAAGCGTTTCGGCCGCAACAGGGCGAGCTGATCGATGGCGTGCTGAGCCTGCGTGAGGGGCTCGACTTCTTTGCCCTGCGCGAACTGAGCATCCGTTTGCCACAGCCTGTCGAGGGCCCCGTGCGCATCGACGTTCTGCCGCAGGACAGCGGCGATCTGCCGGAGGTGGAACTGAGCTGGCTGCTTCCGGAGCAGGACCTGCCCGAGGCGCGGCGCCTGAGCCGAGGCTACACCCTGCACCTGGATCTGCAGCCGCAGGCGCCGAATCGTCTGGTCGGTGACTTTCACCTGGTCCTGCCGCCGCGCTTCAAGACCAGCCTGAGTGGTCGTGTCGAGCTCTATCGTGACCGCCTGCGCTATGTCGACGGTCAGGTCGACAGGCGTTTCGACTCGCGCGACACCGTTGCCCATGTTCTGCAGGACTACCTGCAACGACGCTTCGCCAGCCGCGATGTGCATGACCTGAAGCTGCCGCCGTTCACCTTTGGCGGCGACCGCCTGGAGCTGGAGGTCGAGGCCCGGGTCGAGCAGCGCGACGAGCGCCTGGCGCTGCGCCTGCACAAGAGCGCCAGTCAGGGCTGGAGTGTCGAAGGCGACCATTTCCCGGTGCTGCCCAAGGTCGCCGTGGCGCAAGCCGCGCCGCCGTCCGAGGCGACCCCGACGGAGGAGCGCCTCAGCCGGCGTATCGATCGTCGTCAGCGCTTCAGCCTGGCACGCCTGCAGCGCAACCCGGAGCAGTACCGCAACCTCAGCATGCGCCTCAAGCGCGCCAGCGGGGGCACCGTGGAGGGACGCTTCGTCGGCGTCGACGACGACGGCAGTATCCGCATCAGCCAGCAACTGGGCAGCGGCGGCGGGCAGGCCAGCTTCAGCTTCAAGCCACAGGAGATCGGCAACCTGGAGCTGCTGGAACCCTAGGCCCTTGAAATCCATCAGGTTGCCCCCATCTGCAGGACATCCGCCGCGATAGCGGTTCCTGTCCTGCAGATGGAGTTAGAAGACCATGAGTGTGGAAACTCAAAAAGAAACCCTGGGCTTCCAGACCGAGGTGAAGCAGCTGCTTCACCTGATGATCCATTCCCTGTACTCGAACAAGGAAATCTTCCTTCGCGAGTTGATCTCCAACGCGTCCGATGCCGCCGACAAGCTGCGCTTCGAGGCGCTGGCCAAGCCCGAGCTGCTCGAAGGCGGCGCCGAGCTGAAGATTCGCCTGTCCTTCGACAAGGACGCCAAGACCGTCACCCTCGAAGACAACGGCATCGGCATGAACCGCGATGAAGTGATCGCGCACCTGGGTACCATCGCCAAATCCGGTACCGCCGATTTCCTGAAGAACCTGTCCGGCGACCAGAAGAAGGATTCGCATCTGATCGGTCAGTTCGGCGTGGGCTTCTATTCGGCATTCATCGTGGCCGATCAGGTCGAAGTCTTCACGCGACGTGCCGGCGCTGCCGCCAGCGAAGGCGTGCACTGGTCGTCGAAGGGCGAGGGCGAGTTCGAAGTCGCCAGCATCGACAAGGCCGAGCGTGGTACGCGCATCGTCCTGCACCTCAAGAGTGGTGAGGAAGAATTCGCCGATGGCTGGCGCCTGCGCAACATCGTCAAGAAGTACTCCGACCATATCGCCCTGCCCATCGAGTTGCCGAAGGAGCAGCACGGCGAAGACGCGCCGGCCGAGGTCGAGTGGGAAACCGTCAACCGCGCCAGCGCCCTGTGGACCCGTCCGCGTACCGAGATCAAGGACGAGGAATACCAGGAGTTCTACAAGCACGTCGGCCACGACTTCGAGAACCCACTGTCCTGGAGCCACAACAAGGTCGAGGGCAAGCTGGAGTACACCTCGCTGCTCTACGTGCCGGGCCGCGCGCCGTTCGACCTGTACCACCGCGAGGCGCCCAAGGGCCTGAAGCTCTACGTGCAGCGCGTGTTCATCATGGACCAGGCCGACCAGTTCCTGCCGCTGTACCTGCGTTTCATCAAGGGCGTGGTGGATTCCAACGACCTGTCGCTGAACGTTTCCCGCGAGATCCTGCAGTCCGGTCCGGTCATCGATTCGATGAAGTCGGCCCTGACCAAGCGCGTGCTGGACATGCTGGAGAAGCTGGCCAAGGACAAGCCGGACGACTACAAGGCGTTCTGGAAGGCCTTCGGTCAGGTGCTCAAGGAAGGCCCGGCGGAAGACTTCGCCAACAAGGAGAAGATCGCCGGTCTGCTGCGCTTCGCGTCCACTGCCGGCGAAGGCGACGAGCAATCGGTGTCGCTGGCCGACTACCTGTCCCGTGCCAAGGACGGGCAGGACAAGATCTACTACCTCACCGGCGAGAGCTACGCACAGATCAAGAACAGCCCGCACCTGGAGGTCTTCCGCAAGAAAGGCATCGAGGTCCTGCTGCTCACCGATCGCATCGACGAGTGGCTGATGAGCTACCTGACCGAGTTCGACGGCAAGCAGTTCGTCGACGTGGCGCGTGGCGATCTGGACCTGGGCAAGCTGGACTCGGAAGAGGACAAGAAGGCCCAGGAGGAAGTCGCCAAGGCCAAGGAAGGGCTGATCGAGCGCCTCAAGGGTGCCCTGGGCGAGCAGGTCGCCGAGGTGCGCGTGTCTCACCGCCTGACCGACTCGCCGGCGATTCTCGCCATCGGCGAGCAGGATCTCGGCCTGCAGATGCGCCAGATTCTCGAAGCCAGCGGGCAGAAGGTGCCGGACGCGAAGCCGATCTTCGAGTTCAACCCGGCGCACCCGCTGATCGAGCGCCTGGATGCCGAGCCGGACGAAGACCGCTTCACCGACCTGTCGCACATCCTGTTCGACCAGGCCGCGCTGGCTGCCGGTGACAGCCTGAAGGACCCGGCCGCGTACGTGCAGCGCCTCAACAAGCTGCTGGTGGAATTGTCCGCCTGACCGGCTAAGCTTGTGAAAAGCCCGCTTCGGCGGGCTTTTTTCATGGGGCGCGATAGACAGGCCGCAATTGACAAGAACTATCCCGTCGTTTCAGATGATTGCATTCCGATAGCATTTGTCGGCGTTTTCCTTGGGGTTGTATGTCGATTCTCGAGCTGTTCTTCATCATGGGTGCGGACCCCGGCGTCCTGATACTCAGCAGTTACGACCCCGTCCTGGTACTGCTGTCTCTTGCCATCTCCGTATTCGCTGCGGGCATGGCACTGCAACTCGCAGGCGAAGCCCGCAACAGCACTCAACCCATCGCCCGACAGGTCACCATTCTCACCGGCTCGCTCGCGCTTGGCGGGGGCATCTGGGCCATGCATTTCCTCGGGATGCTGGCGTTCGAGCTATGTGCCGCCGTGCGTTTCGACCTGGGCATCACGCTGCTCTCGATGCTGCCCAGCCTCGGCGCCTCCTGGGTGGCTCTGAGCCTGCTGGCCCGGCCCAATCTGAGCCTGGTGCAGCTGTGCGTCGGCGGCGTGCTGGTCGGCGCAGGGATCGGGGCGATGCATTACAGCGGCATGGCGGCGATGGAGATGGCGCCGTTGCTGCGCTATGACCCCTGGATGTTCGCCCTGTCCATCGTCGTGGCCATCGGCCTGGCCATCATCGCGCTGTGGGTGCGCTTCGGCCTCGAAGGGCGCCTGCCTGCGCTCTGGGCCCTGCTGATCGGTGCCATGGTCATGGGCCTGGCCATCAGCGGCATGCACTACACCGGCATGGCGGCCGCTCGCTTCGTGGGCACGCCCGAGTCGGACAGCCCGATGGCCGTGGTCGACAGCGGCTACATCGCCATCGCCATTACCCTGCTGACCGTGGCGCTGACGGTGTTCGTGGTGGCCGCCAACACCCTGCTGCGCTATCGCCGCCTGAGCCTGCAGCTCAAGGCCAGCGAGCAGCACCTGCGCTCGATTTTCGACACCGCCCTGGACGCCATCGTGACCGTCGATTACGAAGGCCGGGTGCGTTCCGCCAACCCGGCAGTGACGGGCCTGTTCGGCTGGACGCCGCAGGAGATGGTGGGGATGCACATCCGTTCACTGGTGCCTGCGCGCCTGGTGCGCGATGTGGAGGAGCGGCTGGCCAGCTACCTGCGCACCGGCAACCTGAGCCTGCCCAGGGGCGAGCAGGACCTGATCAGCCTGACGCGCCAGGGTAAGGAAAAGCCCATACGCATCAGTGTCGGCATCACCCATGTCGACAGCCGGCCACTGTTCGTGGTGTTCATCGCCGACATCAGCGAGCGGCAGCGCATGGAGAAGGCGCTGCGTGACAGCGAGCAGCAATACCGCTCGTTGATCAGCAACATTCCGGGGGTGTCGTTCCGCTGTCTGCTGGATCGCGACTGGACCATGCTGTTCATCAGCGATGCGGTGCAGACCCTGACCGGGCGCAGTGCTGACGACTTCATCAGCCGGCGCTGCTCGATCGCCGACATGTACCACCCGGATGACTACGAGCGAGTCGCCAGCGAGGTGGTGGAGGCGATCGAACAGGGCCGCAACTACACCGTCGAGTACCGGCTGTTCGACAGCGCCGGGGCGGAGCACTGGATCTGGGAGAGCGGCAGTGCGGTTTGCGACGAGCATGGCGTGCCGCGCTGGATCGACGGCGTGCTGCTGGATCAGACCGAGACCAAGCGGCGCAATGCCGAGTACGAAGGCAAGGTGACGGCCATCAGCAAGGCCATGGCGCTCACGGAGTTCGACCTCGACGGTACGATTCTCGACATCAACGACAATGCCCTGGCCCTGTATGGCTACGACAGGGCCGAGGTGCTCGGGCAGCACCATTCGCTGTTCTGCGACCCCGAACTGGTCGCCAGTGCGAAGTATCGCCAGATATGGCAGGAGCTGCGCGCCGGGCATTTCCGTACGGGCGAATACCGGCGCATCGGCAAGGGCGGGCGCGAGGTCTGGATCCAGGCCAGCTACAACCCGATCCTGAACACCGATGGCAAGCCATTCAAGGTCGTCAAGCTGGCCACTGACCTGACCCCGCGGCGGGTGATGGAACAGGAACTGCGCGCCGCCCGTGATCACGCCGAAGCGGCCGCTGCGGCGCGCAGCAGCTTCCTGGCCAACATGAGCCATGAAATCCGCACGCCGATGAACGCCATCATCGGCTTTACCGAGCTGCTCCTGGAAACCTCGCTGTCGGGCGAGCAGCGGCGGCACCTGACGACGGTGCAGCAGTCTTCCCGCTCGCTGCTCGGGCTGCTCAACGACATCCTCGACACGGCCAAGCTCGACCGTGGCGCGATCGAGCTGGAGCAACTGGACTTTTCCCTGCGCGAGCTGTGCGAGCAGGTCGTCACGACCCAGCGCCTCGGCGCCGAAGGCAAAGGGCTGCGATTGCACCTGGATTACCCGGCCACGGTCAGCGACTTCTTCTGCGGCGATCCGCTGCGCCTGCAGCAGGTGCTGACGAACCTGCTGGGCAACGCGGTCAAGTTCACCCAGCATGGCGAGGTGTGCCTGAAGGTCTCTGGCGAGCCTGGTGCGATCCGCCTGGCGGTGAAGGACACCGGCATCGGCATCGCCGCCGACCGCCTGGAGAAGATCTTCGAGCCTTTCGCCCAGGCCGACGTCTCGATGAGCCGGCGTTTCGGTGGCACCGGCCTGGGGACCACCATTTCCCGTCAGCTCGTCGAGCTGATGGGCGGGCGCTTGCGCGTGGAAAGCGTCGAGGGGCAGGGCAGCTGCTTCAGTGTCGAGTTGCCCCTGCAGGCGGGTAAACGCGCTGTGCCTCAGCAACCGACCACGCTGCCGGAGCTGGGGGTGCTGAACATCCTGGCGGCCGATGACGTGCCGCAGAATCTCGAACTGCTGCAGCTCAATCTGCAGTACCGGGGCCACCAGGTACGCTGCGTTGCCGATGGCGAGAGCGCCCTGCGGGCGTTCGGCGAGGAGCGCTTCGACCTGATTCTGATGGATGTGCAGATGCCCGGTGTCGATGGCCTGGAGGCCACGCGGCGGATTCGCCAGCTGGAAGCCAGCGAAGGGCGCCAGGCGATACCGATCATCGCATTGACGGCGAGTGTGCTGGATCGCGATCGTCAGGCCGCGCTGGACGCCGGGATGAACGCATTCGCCTCGAAGCCGCTGGACATGACCGCGCTGCTCTGGGAGATGGCCAGGCTGCTCGGCGTGACAGAAACCGTCCGTGCCGCTGGCACCAGCGGGCCACACCTGGAGACGGGGCTGTTCGACTGGGTGCGCGGCAGTCAGCTGTGGGGTGGTCCGCTGCGCATGGCCCAGGCGATTGCCGCCTTCATCAAGGAGCAGGGCGCGCTGGTGGCGAGCATGAGGCAGTTCCTCGAGGCCGCCGAGTGGGACGAAGGCCGGGCACTGGCACACCGCTTCCACGGCGCGGCCGGCAACCTCGCGTTGACCCGTCTGACGCAGCTGGGGCGCAGCCTCGAACAGGGTTTCGAGGCGCGTGACGAGGACAGTCTGCGCGCGCTTCTGGTCGAACTCGAACAGGCCCTGCAGGCCGTCATCGAAACGTTGCCGCAGTTGCCGGAGGAGAGCAATGCGCTAGAATCCGCGGCCGCTGATCCGGGCCTGCTGCGCGAGCGCGCCGACCACTTGCGGGCCGTGCTGGTCAGGGGCGGGCTGGACGACCAGGCGTTGTCCGCGCTCGAGCAGGCACTGAGCGGCACGGCCTTCGCGAACAGCATGAGCGAGTTGCGCCAGGCCCTCGACGAGTTCGATTTCGATCAGGCCCTGGCTGCGCTGGATCGGTTGTTGTTGCAGCTGCAAGACGAGGAAACCACCCCATCATGAGCCCGGTCGCCGATACCCGTCCGCTGTTGCTGCTGGTTGATGACGAACCCACCAACCTGCAGGTGCTGCGGCATGTACTGCAGGATGACTACCGCCTGCTGTTCGCCAAGGAGGGGGCGCGCGCGCTGGAAATGGCCGAGCGCGAGCAACCGGCCCTGATCCTGCTCGACGTGATGATGCCGGGCATGACCGGCTACCAGGTGTGCGAGCAGCTCAAGGCCAACCCGCTGCTGCAGGGGATTCCGGTGATCTTCGTCACCGCCCTGGGCGATGTGGAGGACGAGACGCACGGCTTCGAGGTCGGTGCGGTGGACTACATCACCAAGCCGATCAGCCCGCCCATCGTGCGCGCCCGGGTGCGTACCCACCTGTCGCTGGTCAGGGTCGACGAGCTGACCCACACCCGTCTGCAGATCGTCCAGCGCCTGGGCATGGCGGCCGAGTACAAGGACAACGAGACGGGCCTGCATGTGATTCGCATGAGTCACTTCTCCAGGGTGCTGGCCCTGGCTGCCGGCTTCTCCGAGAGCGCTGCGGAGGAGTTGCTGCACGCCGCGCCCATGCACGATGTCGGCAAGATCGGCATTCCCGATGCGGTACTGCGCAAACCGGGCAAGCTGGACGATGCCGAATGGCAGGTGATGCGCCAGCATGTGGAGATCGGTGCGAGGATCATCGGCGAACACAGCTCCGGGCTGCTCAGGACGGCGCAGCGGGTTGCCCTGTCGCATCACGAGAAGTGGGATGGCAGCGGCTATCCCAACGGCCTCTGCGGTGAGGACATTCCCCTGGAGGGGCGCATCGTCGCGATTGCCGATGTGTTCGACGCCTTGACCAGCGTGCGGCCCTACAAGCAGGCCTGGCCCGTCGAGCAGGCGGTGGCCTTTCTGCGTGAGCAGAGCGGGCGACACTTCGATCCGCGCCTGGTGGAGCTGTTCATCGGCTGCCTGCCGGAGATTCTGCAGATCAAGGAACGCTGGGCCGAGCAGCCCGTCGCCTGACATGTCCTGTGCAACACTGCCGGGTGCTGCGGCTTGGTCATCGACCGCCGGCGGTCTATCGTTGAACTCTCACCATTGCCAAGGGCAGGTCTCAGCATGCAGAAGAAGACATGGGTTCCCCTGTTGTGCGCAGCATTCGCCGGCCTTGCCGACGCGGCCGTCGTGGCCAAGGCGGTTCCCTACGAGATCGACGGCGAAGCCTTCGAGGGCGTTCTGCTCTACGACGATTCGGTCACCACGCCACGTCCCGGCTTGCTGGCCATTCCCAACTGGATGGGTGTCAACGACGACACCGTGGCCAAGGCCGCCCGTGCGGCGGGCAGCCGCTACGTGGTGTTTCTCGCCGACATGTACGGCAAGGCGGTGCGCCCCAGCAATGCGGACGAGGCCAGGGCCGCCGCCACGAGCGTGCGCGCCGACCGCGCGCTGATGCGCAGGCGCGCCCAGGCGGCGGTCGAGGTGCTCAAGGCGCAGGGTGACGAGGTCGCCCTGGATACCCGCAGGCTGGGCGCCATCGGCTTCTGCTTCGGCGGCGGCGCGGTGCTTGAACTGGCTCGCTCGGGCGCACCGCTACAGGGTTTCGTTTCGTTCCACGGCAATCTGGACACCCCAAACCCGGCGGATGCTAAGAACATCCAGGCGCCGGTGCTGGTGCTGCACGGTGCGGATGATCCGGCGGTGCCTCAGGCACAGGTGGATGGCTTCGTCGCCGAGATGAAGGCCGCCGGGGTCGACTGGCAGCTGGTCAGCTACGGTGGCGCGGTGCATTCGTTCACCGACCCCAAGGCCAACGTGCCGGGGCGCAACCAGTACCACCCGGTGGTTGCCGCGCGGGCGTTCAAGGCGATGAACGACCTGTTCGACGAGGTCTTCGCCGAGCCGTGATCCGTCATGAGGGAGGCTGCGCCCGATGGGCGCAGCCTGGGTGGCGCTATTTCGCAGGCAATACGCTGATGTCGATGATGCCGTCAGGCAGGTTCGCGATATCTCCCAGCGTGGTCGGCTTGCCGCTGGCCAGGTCCAGCCGGTGCAGGGTCTTGCCTGTCAGCACGTAGGCGGTATTGCCGCCCTTGCCGTCGCTGGCGATGTCCAGTGCGGCCGTCTGCAAGCCATCCGCCAGTTTGCCCACCAGCTGCTGCACACCATCGTTTGGCGGGTTCTGCAGCATCAGGCTGCCGCTGGCCAGGTCGATGTTGTAGAGCGCGGTGCTCGGCGTACCGGCATAGGAGTTGGTGTAGGCGCCGGCAACCACCTGCGGCTGCTGCCCCGCGTAGGGGCCGTCCGCCCCGTAGGCCTGCTTGCCGTCGACCACCGCCTCGCCGGTGTCGACATTGACCCGCAGGTTGGTGCCGTCCGGGCTCATCAGGCGCAGGCGGTCGGCGACCGGATTGAAGTCGACCACGGCCTGACTGTTGCCGGGGAGTGCGGTCTTCAGCGTGCTGGCTGGCGTTGCCTTGCCGCTGCTGGCGTCCAGGGTGTAGAGCCGGTCGTTGCCACCCAGCGCGTAGAGCTGGCCGCTGGCCGGGCGCACGTCCAGGCCGCGCAGGTCGCTGGCACCGCTGACGTTCATGCTGGCTGCGACCCTGAGGTCGGCGACATTGATCTTGAACAGCTTGCCATCGGTGCCCAGGGCGATCAGTTCGGTGGCATGGCTTGCACCTGCACCCAGGGTCAGCAGGCTGGCGGTGCACAGGAGGGTGATGCGCTTCATGATGGTTCCTCTCAACGGTTCAGCATCGAGACGAAGCCGCGTGGTGGCTTCGCAGGTGCCTCGACGAAACACCTGATAGCAATACCCGCGAGGAACGCCGCTGGATGTCGGCAGGCAGAAAATATTTTGCAGAGGGTGAAATCGCCGGCCGCAGGGCCGGCGATCCATCAGTTGGCGCTGGCCAGCACGGCACGGCCGATGTATTGCACCGGTCCGCTCGGGCGGTTGTAGGGTGAGCCGCCTGCGGGTTCCAGGGTGAGCTCGAACAGTTGCCCGGCCTGTACCGCGCCTATCCGTTCGGCGGGCAGATGCAGTGGCTGGCCAGCCTCGACCAGCCCCAGCGATCTTGGGCCGTCAGCCGGGTCCTGCAGCGTCCAGAACTGCAACGTGCGGCCTTCGGGAATGCGATCGGCGACCAGCGGTTCGAGTTGCAGCGTGCCGTCGCCGCCGACCTGGATCACCCAGCCGGGCTGAGCCGCTTGCCCTGGCTGTTGCAGGACGACGGTATAGCGTTCACCTTCGACCTGCGGAGCCTGCAGCAGCGGCAGCAGGATGGCGACCAGCAGGGCCATGGCCAGAGCCGCAGTGGTGAGGCGCCAGGTCAGCAGGCTGTTCCACCAGCTGGCCGCGAGACCGCTGCGCGGCGTGTCTGTCGTCCCCAGGCTGTGCCTGATGCGCGTCCAGAGTGCCGGGGAGGGCTGCTGGGGCGGCAGCTGGTCGCTCAGTTCGAGGAAATGCCGCTCCCACTCCAGGGCCATGCGGGCGGCGTCCTGATCCTCTTCCAGCAGTTGGTGTATCTCGGCGGCGTCAGACGCGTCGAGCAGACCGAGCAGGTATTCGCCGATCAAGGCGCGGCGTTCTTCGGGATCATGCGGAATCATGCTTGCAAACACTCCTGCAGCGCGCGCAGGCCGGCGCGGATACGGCCTTTGATGGTGCCAAGAGGGGTGCTCAGGCGCTGGGCGATCTGTTCGTGCGTCAGGCCGCGATAGAAGGCCAGCAGAATAGGCTGACGGCGTGGCCGTTCCAGGCGCTGCAGGCAATGGCGCAGCAGGCGTCGCTCGGAGCGTTCCAGTGCCTGTGCTTCGGCCTGGGGGGCATCGTCCAGTACACGCTCGATGAAGCCGTCGTCCATCTCGACGTGGCGGGTGCCGCTGCGCAGCGCGTTCAGCACCCGGTAGCGCAGAATGCTGTGCACCCAGGCACGACCGCTGCCCAGCTCTCGCCGGTAGCGTGCGGCGTGCTGCCAGATGCGCACGAAGGCGTCGTGCAGGCAGTCTTCGGCGACGTCACGACGGCCGAGCATGCTGATGGCCAGCCCCAGCAGTTGCCCGGCTTCCTGGCGGTAGAGGGCCTGGAAGGCGCGCTCGTCTCGGCGGGCACAGGCTTCCAGGGTACTTTCATAGTCGAATTCGCGCGCAGCCATGGGGTGTCCGTCGGCCTGAGAAATCCTCATGCAGCTTATACCCGCCAGCACGACGACTGGATCATCGCCAGGCAATAAAAAATCTGTGCAAGGCCGCCTCAGGGGCGGCTGTAGGCCTCGTCGAGCGAGACCCAGCGCTCCAGCGGGCCCTTGCGCGAGAGGTAGCGGATCATCAGCCAGTCGCCTTGCTGGTCCAGCACCTCGCAGACGTCACCGGCGATCAGGTAGGCCTTGCTCCGGCTGCTGGCGTCCGGTCGCGCATGCAGATACAGGCGTGGGCTGGGGACGGTCCAGCTCACGGGCTGATCACCGTCGTCGAGGGCGCGGCTGGCGATGACCTTGCCGTACGGGTCGAGGGTCCTTTCGAATACGTGGAAGAACACTGGCGCGTCCGGGTCGTGGTGACGCATCTGCAGCGTCTTGTACAGCCAGGGCGTGCCGGAGGCATCGAACCGGTAGGCGTCGTAATACCAGCGCGGGCCGCTGCGGCATTGGCTGTACAGGGCGCGTTCGGCCGGCTTGGCCTGCAGCTCCGACAGCTCGCCGCAGTTGGCGCGGTCCAGCAGGGCCTCGGGCATGTGCAGGCGTTCGAAACCCTGCCGGTCGGGGCGATAGAGGTAGAGGTGGTAGCTCGAGTTGACCATGCCCACGGGCACGCGTATGGCCAGGTCGGGATGACCGTCGAAGTCGTAGTCGTCGACCTCGAAGCCGGGCGCGGCGTCCACCTCGTTACCCTCGGGAATGCTCAGTTCGATACGGCTGCCGTCGGGCTGCTGCAGAACGTAGCCGTCGCCCTGTTGCAGTACCTGGGCCTGCAACCCGTTTTGCGGTTCGAAGCGAGGCAGCTCGGCCAGGGCACAGGCGGGCAGGAACAGCAGCCAGGCCAATGAGTGGAGTCGGGGCATGCGGCAATCCTTTGCGGGTCGGCAGGCAGCCGCTGCTGCCTGCCGGTGAATGGGTGTTTTCAGCGCGGCAGTTCGATGCGCGCGGTTTCGCCAGGTACCTGCGGCCAGTCGCCGGCCGCCCAGCGTTGGCGGGCCTGGTCGATCAGTTCCGCGCTGCTGGCGACGAAGTTCCAGTTCATCCGGCGTGGGCCGATGGGCTCGCCGCCGATCAGGGCCAGGTGGCATTCGCCACAGGCCCCGAGCAGTGGGGTTTCTCCGGCAGGGATGACGGCCATGGCACGGGTCGGCAGCGCTTCGCCATCCAGTTCGGCGTCGCCGTCGATCAGGTACAGGGCGCGCTCGCTGTACTCGGCCGGAATCACCAGGTTGGCGCCGGCGGCCAGGCGCAGCTCGGCGTAGAGGGTCGGTGAGCGAACCGCGACAGGGGATTCGAGGCAGAAGCCCTTGCCGGCGATCAGGGTGATGCGTACGCCAAGCGCGTCGCTGCATGGCAGGGAGGACGCAGGGTGGTGACTGTAGCTGGGTGCGCAGCGTTCCTCGGCCTCCGGCAATGCCAGCCACACCTGCAGCCCGTGCAGGCGCTTGTTCTGCCCGAGCTGCGCCTGCGGGGTGCGCTCCACGTGGGCGACCGCATCGCCGGCAGTCATCCAGCTGACGTCGCCGGGCTCGACCAACTGATCGGAGCCGAGACTGTCCTTGTGCTGCAGCTGGCCCTCGAACAGGTAGGTGAGGGTGGACAGGCCGATGTGCGGATGCTGGGCGATGTTCATGCCACTGCCAGCGGGATACGCCTGTTCCAGCATGTGATCGAAGAAGACGAATGGGCCGATGCTGCGAAAGCGTGCCGAGGGCAGGGGGCGCAGGATCGGCTGGCCGGAAATGTCCTCGGCACGTGGGCGGATCAGCTGCAGTTCGCTCATGCCAATGCTCCCGCCAGACGGGTCTCGACCTGGATGTCGGTGCTGGTCATCAGCTTGTGGATCGGGCACTTGTCGGCGACGCGCAGCAGCTGCTGGCGCTGGGCATCGTCCAGCGGCCCCCTGAGCGCCAGCTCGACGACCAGGCGGTAGTTGCCTTCGCGCTCCTCGCTGTCGTCACGCTCGACGTTGACGTCGATACCTTCCAGCGGCAGGCCACGCTGGCGCGCATAGAGCAGCAGGGTCATGGCCTTGCAGGTACCGAGCGAGGCGTCGAACAGGTCATGCGGGTCGGGGCCGGCACCTTCTCCGCCGAGTTCGGGCGCGACGTCCCCGAGGAGCTGGTGCGAGCCGATTTCGATCGCCTGTTGCAGGCCCTTGCGGTGATGGATGCGGATCATGGCTCTTCCTTAGGATGCGAGGCTGGATGGCAATGTCCGCCAGCCTAGCCCAGTGCAGCAGGATCACACCAGTGCCGACAGCCGCACATCGGCGCCCAGCACACGCAGCAGGCGGCCCTGCGCATCGACGATGGGTACCGACACGGTGAAGCAGAAGTCGTCGGTCGCCGACGAGCGATAGACCTGGGTGATGTGGCTGCGCATCTGCTCGGCCACGGCACGGAACCAGGGCCGCTGGCTCCAGTCCCGGCCCCGGCAACTGGCCGCGCTGCCCTGTGCGATGTCGGCGGCGAAGACGTTCTCGGAGATCTGCACGCCGCGACTGTCGACCAGGTAGAAGAGTTCGAAGCGTGCATCGCGTGCCAGGGTTTCGCCGAGCAGGCGTTCGGCAGCCGCCACATCCCCTGACAGCGCCGCTTGCCTGGCCAGCTGTTCGACGCTGGCACGTACCGCGCTGTGGATTTCCAGGCGGAAGTCACCCAGGCCGGCGAGCAGGCGGTCGCCATCCTCACGCACCGCCTTGCTGTGGTGCAGTACCTGACCGGCCTTGCCCAGCAGCTCACCCGCGACCTGGGCGATGTTCTGCACGTCGCCGTTGATCGAACGTACCGCCTGGCCGATCTGCTCGGTGCCTGCGGCGATCTGGCCGACCTGGGCATCCAGCCGGTCCATGGCCTGGCGGGTGCTGCCCAGGCCGTCGCTGACGGCGAGGATGCCGGCGCGACCGTCGGCCACCGCCTGGTTCATGTGCTGCCCGGCATCGCCGAGCTGCTGCATGCCTTCACGGAAGCGCTCGATGATGTCGCTGACCTGGCCGGTGGCGTCGGTGGTGTGGCCCGCCAGGCGTCGAACCTCTTCTGCGACCACGGCGAAGCCTCGGCCATGCTCACCAGCCCGCGCGGCCTCGATCGCGGCATTGAGTGCCAGCAGGTTGGTCTGCTGGGAAATGCTGGCGATCACGCCGATGACCTTGCTCACCTCGTCGAGCTGCCCGGCCAGGTGCTGGATGACCTGGGCCAGCTGCGCCTCGCTGGCGTCGATCACCTCGACCTGGCGCAGCACGGCCTGGCCGCTTTCCTGACACTGGTGCAGGGTCGCGGACACCTCCGCCGACAGGCGCGCGACCGCGCCGGCACCCGGCACCAGTTCCGCGTCGAGGGTGGTGGTGACCTGTTCGCTGGCGCTGGCGATCAGCTCCGACGATTGCGCCAGGGTCTGGCCGCTCTGCTGGTTGGCTGCGGCGATGCGGGCCAGTTGCGGGGCATGCGCGGCGATGCCGACGGCGGCGCCCAGGCTGGCACGGATGCGCTGCTGGAGACCGGCGCTGAAATCGTTGAGGCGCGTCATCCACTGATAGTGGTCCGGCAACCGGATGGTGAGATCGTGTTGTTGAAACAAGGCATCCAGTGCGGCCTCGTCCCTGGCTTTGCGGGCGGGCTTGCGCAGCAACTGCAGCATGATGGTTCCCCTCTGAGGTCTACCCGACGCACTGCAAGCCAGGTGCCATCATCCTGCACCGCCCGCATGGCCCTGACTGCGGGCGGTGCCGGGTGGCGGCGAGCGAATCTGGTGCGCCGGTCGTGCCGGCCGCTCCAGCGGGGTGCGGCGAACGGTAAGGGGCCGGCGAACTTGCCCCACCTGCCGCGGGTCTATGGTGCTCGTACCGTCAGGAGGACTCGACGTGCTCATACGCCGAAAGATGTCATGGATAGTCGCGCTCAGTGCCGCGATTGCCTGCAGCGCCGAGGCGCGCGATTACCGTTACAGCGATGCTCACCTGCACTATGTCGACTTCTTCCAGGAAAGCGCCGGCATGGATGCCTTGCTGGAGAAGATGGCCGAGAACAATGTCGAGCATGTGATGTTTTCCGGTATCCCGGTTGCCAAGAAATGGGACGAGGACGAGCCCAAGCGTCCGCGCTACTACGCCGGTGACGATGCTAACGCCTATTGGTACAGCGCCACCGACGTGTTCATCGCCGCCGCCTACAAGCGCCTGCCGGCCGAGCAGCGCAAGCGCTTCCATCCCTTTCTCTCCGGCTTCAATCCCAACGACAAGAACGCGGATGCGCATATCCGCCGCATGCTCGAACTGGACCCGGGGTTGTGGCAGGGCATCGGCGAGGTGTTCACCCGGCATGACGACCTGACCGCACTGATTCACGGCAGTGCCCCGCGCGCCGACAACGAAGCCCTGGCCCGCGTGTTTCACCTGGCGGCGGAGTACGACCTGCCGGTGATGCTGCACTCCAACGTCACCTCCAAGCGCGAGCGGGAGCCGCTGTACCTGGAGGAGATCGAGGCACCGCTGCGCAATCATCCGCATGTGCGCTTCATCTGGGCGCATGCCGGCACCAGCGCGGAAATTCACCGTCACCAGCAGAAGCTGGACTTTCTCCTCGACACCCTGGAACGCATGCTCGGCCAGTACCCCAATCTGTACATCGACCTGTCCTGGACCATGCTGCGCCCGTATCTGCTGGATGCGGACGGCAAGCCGGACCCGGACTGGGTCCACCTGGTCAGCAGCTACCCTGAGCGTTTCATGATCGGCTCGGACGTGGTGGGGCGCTTCGACAGCCTGGGTGACTACATGACGGGCTTCGACCCCTTTCTCGACGCGCTTCCCGAGGACGTGGCGCACAAGGTCGCGCGCGACAATTTCCTCTCGGTGCTGCCGCGCAGGGTGCAGGCCGAGCTCGACCCCTGATCCGTTGTCATCAACCTGTCATTCGGGCGTCATAGGCTCGCGCTCATTTCAACGAGGAGCGCGTCATGCATCACACCCGAATGACTCTGATTGCCGGCCTGTTGGCCTGCTCCGGCCTGGTCCAGGCCGATGTGCGTGTGGAAGGTCCGGTCGAGTACGGCGTTTTCAGCAGCCAGTACAAGGATTTCCAGCCTGGAGAGCGAGTGCTGACGCGCAGCAATCAGGATATCGAGCGTACCGAGGAGATTCCCGCCAGGCTCGGCACCAAGTTCGGCATGCGCTACAGCCTGGCCGGCAAGCGCGAGGGTGATCTGCCGCTGACCCTGCTGTACCTGACGCCTGGCGTGGTCACCCCGGATGGTCAGCGTCACGACAAGTTCGAAGTGCAGCAGAAGCTGGTGGTCGGGGCGCCGCAGGACGTGATGGCGTTCGAGTTCACCGAACACCACGAGGTGGTGCCCGGCGAGTGGCATTTCATCGTCTATCAGGGCGATCGCAAGCTGGCCGAGCAGCGCTTCCAGGTCCGCTGATCAGAGCAGGATCAGCGCCCAGGTCAGGGCAATGATCAGCAGCGCCAGCAACTGCGCGGCGCTGCCCATGTCCTTGGCCTGCTTCGACAGTGGATGCAGGTTCAGCGAAATGCGGTCGACCACCGCTTCGATCGCCGAATTGAGCAGCTCCACCACCAGTGCCAGCAGCGGCGTCAGCATCAGCAGGACGCGTTCGACGCGGCTGACATCCAGCAGGCAGGCCAGCGGCAGCAACACCAGGTTCAGCCACACCAGCTGGCGGAACGCGGCTTCGCCCCGATAGGCCGCGCGCAGGCCGGCCAGCGAGTAACCGGTGGCGTTGAGGATCCGCGTCAGGCCGCTGCGGCCCTTGAACGACAGGGCGTCGAGGTCGGGGGCTCCACTCATGGCTGCAGCACTCCCCAGGGGTTGTTGAGCGCGTGCTGGTAAGCCTGCTGCAGGTACTGCACGTCGCCGTCAGGCATGTCGCCACGGTGGCGTTGCAGTTGGCCGAGGTCGTGCCGGGAAGCACTGGCGACGCGCCAGCGGCGGCGCCCCTTTTCCAGGTCCAGCAGGGCGATATCGACATCGTCGGCGCCGCGTACCTTGACGAAGATGTGCTTGGCGTAGCAGCAGCCATGCTGCCAGCCGCCCAGGTGCATGCGGGCCAGGGTCAGGGCCAGTTGGCGCAGCATCTCCCGGGTCAGCGCGGTGGGCATCTGCTGGGCATACCACTGCTCCAGGCTGATGAAACCCTGCAGGGCTTCGGTGACCAGCAGCGCCTGCCAGTCTCCGGCCTGACGGCGTGCCGCGCAGTAGACGATGTTGGGCGTGCGGATGCCGAGGCGGGCGAGGGCCCGGTAGGCCTGCAGCTCGCGCAGGATGGTCGGGCGCCCGAGGGGATGGCGCAGTGACCGATGGATGTGGCCGTTCTGGCGCTTGCAGTACAGCGGCGGCCGGGCGTTGTCCCGGCTCTGCAGGAGCAGCACGCCGCTTTCGCCACCACGGCGCTGATTGGCCGGCTCGACCCACTCGCCGGGGCTGTGCCACCAGCGATCGAATTCGGTGGCGGGCAGGGCGCCGATGGCCTTCTCGGTGAGGATGCCCATCTCAGGCCTCCTTGCGCAGCACGTAGGTGCGCCACATGGCATAGCCCGGCAGGAAGTCCAGGTGGCCGATGATCTCGAAGCCAGCCTGGCGGAATTCGCCTTCGATCACTGCGCGCGGCACGACGAAACGATTCTGGTTCTGCGTGGCACGGCCCTCGGCCGCCCGGCGTTCTTCCAGGCGGCGACGCTTCCAGGCCTTGTAGTTGCCATCGACCCAAAGCGAGACGATCACGCTGTCACGGCTGACCCGGTGAAACTCGCGCAGCACGGCGACGCGGTGCTCGGCGGACTCGATGTGGTGCAGCAGGCGGATGCAGAAGATGCAATCCACGGCGTTGGCGCCCAGGTCGATATCGAAGGCCGAGGTGCGGAAGCTGTTGATCCGGGCCACCACCTCGGGCGGCTGCGCGGCACGCGCGGTGGCGATCATGTCGGCAGAGTTGTCCGCCGCGAGGATCACCCGGTTGGGCTGCTCGCAGAGCATCGGCCAGAATCGCCCGGCGCCGCAGGGCAGGTCGAGTACCAGATTGGGTTCATCGGCCAGCTTCAGGGCATGGCGTGCCACCTGTACGTCGCGCCAGTGCGACAGGCGACGGGCCAGGCCGTCGCGATGCTTGTGCAGGTAGTGCTGGGCGTGGTCGAGATCGTACTTGCGGGAGAATTCCAGCTCGATGGGGCTTGGCTTGGGCATGACGAACGTCCGCTGATGGATACGTTCGTCACCCTAGGCGTCGCGGCATCAAGGCAATGTCAAAGAGATGTGAAAAAAACGTCAAGCCTCGCTGTTCAGGGCCACGCGGAAGCGGGTATCGCCCGGTTCGCTCTGCAGGCTGACGCTCCAGCCCTGCTTGGCGCAGATGCGCTTGACCAGCGACAGCCCCAGGCCGAGCCCTTCACCGCGCGCCTGGGCGCCACGGACGAACGGCTGGAAGATGCGCTCGTGCTGCTCGGCTGGAATGCCCGCGCCACTGTCCTCGATGCGAAAGGCGCCGCGTTCCAGGATCAGGCGCACGCTACCGCGTTCGGTGTAGTGCAGGGCGTTGCGCAGCAGGTTGGCCATCACCGTGGCGAGGAAGGTGGTGTTGTAGCGGCCGTCGTCCTGGCCTTCTTCGATCAGCTGGAAGTCCAGGCCTTTCTCCTTCATCAGTGCGCCCCAGCGACTGGCCTGCTCCTGAGCGATGGTGGCCAGCGGACGGGTGCCCATGAGCACCGCCTCGTTGGACTTGTCGCGCGCCAGTTCGAGGAAGGTCTGTACCAGCTCGCGCATCTCCTCGGTCGCCCGCGTGATGCGTGCCAGCTGCTCCTTCTCGCGCGGCGCCAGGGGCGCCTCGGCGAGCAGTTCGCACGAGGTGGCGATGACCATCAGCGGCGTGCGCAGTTCGTGACTGACGTCGCTGGTGAACAGGCGTTCGCGCTCCAGCGACTGGCGCACCTGGCCCAGCGTGCTGTCGAAGGCGGCGGCCAACTGACCGATCTCGTCATCCGGATAGTCCGGGGCGAGGGGCGGAGCCAGTGGATGCAGCTGGTCGCGATGGCGCACCTGCTGCGCCAGGCGGGTGACGGGAGCCATCACCTTGCGCGCGGTGATCAGGCCCAGGCCCCAGGCGGCGACCACGGTGAGCAGGAAACCCGCCAGCACGACGTTGAACAGGGCATTTTCGCGGGCTTCGAATTCCTCTTGTTCCTGCACCAGCATGTAGGTCTGGCCGTTGATCTCCTGCACGTAGACATAGAGCGCTTCGTTGCCGCTGACGACCTCGTTGAAGCCTTCCGCCAGGCCGTCGTACTCGGCCGGGATGGCGTAGTCGGGGTTGCTCGAGGAGAAAAAGCGGGTGCTCGAGTCGAGGCGCGGCGGGCGCCCGTGGTGGATGTCCTCGTTCAGCGTTTCGCCGAGTTCGCGGCTCATCTCCTGTGAGACCAGGTGCTCCTCGATGAAGTGCACCACGGCGACGATGCTCAGCGAGAACAGGCCGCTGACCATCACGGTCATCAGCACGAAGGCGATCAGGATGCGCCGTTCGAAAGGCTGCTTAGCCAGCATGCTCGTTCTCCGCCAGGCGGTAACCCACGCCGTGGATGGTGTGCAGCAAGGGGCTCGGGAAGGGCTTGTCGAGCACCTGGCGCAACTGGTGGACGTGGCTGCGCAGGCTGTCGCTGTCGGGGCAGTCGTCGCCCCACAGGGCTTCCTCCAGCGCTTCGCGGCGCACCACCGCCGGGCTGCGCTGCATGAGGATGGCCAGCAGCTTCAGCCCCAGTGGGTTGAGCTTGAGCGGCTGGCCGGCGCGGCTGACGTGCAGGGTGTCGAGGTCGTAGAGCAGGTCGGCGATCTGCAGCTGGCGTTTGCGGGTGCCCTGACTGCGCCGCAGGATGGCCTCGATGCGGGCCACCAGTTCGGAGAGGGCGAACGGCTTGATCAGGTAGTCGTCGGCTCCGGCGTTGAGGCCCTGCAGGCGGTCGTCCAGCGCATCGCGGGCGGTGAGCATGAGGATCGGCACCTCGTTGCGGCCGTCCTCGCGCAGGCGCTTGCACACCTGGTAGCCATCGATGCCCGGCAGCATGATGTCCAGCACGATCAGGTCGTAATGCCCGGTGCTGGCCAGGTGCAGGCCGCTGAGGCCGTCCTGGGCGCAGTCGACGCTGAAACCCTTGAGCTGCAGGTAGTCCAGCACGTTGGCGAGGATGTCGCGGTTGTCTTCGATGACCAGAATGCGCATCGGCGAATAGTCCCGGGTTTGACGAATTTTTCACACGGCTTTGACGAACGGCTCACGGCGCACTGAGCAGACTTCGGCTCGTTCATCCCACAAGGATCATACGATGCCTCGGCTCCATTACGCGCAACTTCGTTATCTGTCGATCATTCTGCTGGCCTGGCTGGCGGTCTTCTTCCTGACGCGCAGCGTGCTGCTGCTCAGCCACCTGGGCGACGCCAGCGTGTCCCTGACGGACCTGTTCGGGCTGTACGGCGTCGGCCTGGTCTATGACCTGAGCTTCCTGGTCTACGCCGCCATCCCCATGACCCTGTACCTGCTGCTGTGCCCGGCCTGGCTGTGGCGCCGGCGCTGGCACCAGCGCATGCTGGTCGGCGTGGTCGCGGTCAGCCTGTTCGTGATGTTCTTCACCGCCGTGGCGGAGTGGCTGTTCTGGGACGAGTTCGGGGTGCGCTTCAACTTCATCGCCGTCGACTACCTGGTGTACTCCAAGGAGGTGGTGAACAACATCCTCGAGTCCTACCCGATCTATCCGCTGCTGTCGCTCCTGGCGGTCGTGGCCATCGGCCTGACCTTCGCCCTGCGTCGTACCCTGCACGCCGCGTTGCAGGCTCCGCGCCTGCCGTTCAGCCGGTCGCTCTATGGCGTGCTGATGCTGGCCCTGCTGGTCGGCCTGTGCAGTGGCCTGGTCGGCCAGGACGCACCGCGCGGCCTGGGCGGCAACACCTATCAGCGTGAGCTGGCGAGCAACGGCCCATATCAGTTCTTCGCCGCTTTCCGCAACAACGAGCTGGACTACCGGCAGTTCTACGCCACCTTGCCGGACGGTGCGGTGGCGGGGCTGCTGCGCGAAGAAGTCAGCGAACCCAATGCACGCTTCATCGGTCGCGACCCGGAAGACATCCGCCGGGTCATCGACAACCCCGGCAAGGCCAAGCCACTGAACGTGGTGCTGGTGACCATCGAAAGCCTCAGCGCCAAGTACCTGGGGAGCTTCGGCGACACTCGCGGGCTGACGCCGAACCTCGACGAGCTGCGCAAGCACAGCCTGGTGTTCACCAACCTGTATGCCACCGGCACCCGCACCGATCGCGGCCTGGAGGCGATCACCCTGTCGATTCCGCCGACCCCGGGGCGGTCGATCGTCAAGCGCATCGGCCGCGAATCCGGTTACGCCAGCCTGGGCCAGCAACTGGGCGCCAAGGGCTACGACAGCGTGTTCGTCTATGGCGGGCGCGGCTACTTCGACAACATGAACGCCTTCTTCGGCGGCAACGGCTACCGCATCGTCGACCAGAGCAGCGTCGCCGACGCCGACATGAGCTTCCAGAACGCCTGGGGCATGGCTGACGAGGATCTCTATCGCCAGGCCATGAAGGTGGCCGATGCCGATCATGCCAGTGGCAAGCGTTTCTTCCTGCAGCTGATGACCACCTCCAACCATCGTCCCTACACCTATCCCGATGGGCGTATCGACATCAAGTCGGGGGAGGGGCGCGAAGGCGCGGTGAAGTACACCGACTACGCCATCGGCCAGTTCCTGGCCGAGGCACGGAGCAAGCCCTGGTTCGACGACACCCTGTTCGTCTTCGTCGCCGACCACACGGCCGGCAGCGCCGGGCGCGAGGACCTGCCGGTGGCCAACTACCACATCCCGCTGTTCGTCTATTCGCCCAAGCACGTTAAGCCGGCCGAGTACACCGACGTCGTCAGTCAGATCGACGTGGCGCCGACGCTGATGGGCCTGCTCAACCTCGACTACGTGTCCACCTTCTTCGGCCGCAACGTGCTGCGCGAGGACCATGCGCCGGGCCGCGCCCTGCTGGGCAACTACCAGCACCTGGGGCTGTTCGACGGGCATGACCTGGCCATCCTCAGTCCGCAGCAGGGCATGCGTCGCCACGAAGACGCCCTGGGGCTCAGCCACGAGGCGCGTGTCGACACCACCGATCCCTTGTTGCGCCGTGACATCGCCTACTACCAGGGGGCCAGCCATGCCTACCAGAAGCGCCTGATCGCCTGGCAGGCCGACAGCGGCGATGCGCAGCATGTCAGCCAGCGCTAGTGCCGCCGAGGAGACCTCAATGACTTCGCGTTATCTGGACTTTCGCCTGGCCCTGGGCATCCCCCTGGCCCTGATGGCGGCCTTGCTGCTGATCGACCCGGCCCCGCTGGACTTCGCCCTGGCCAACCTGTTCTACGAACCGGGGCAGGGCTTCATCGGGCGCCACAGCTTCTGGCTGGAGGACATTCTGCATGACCGCGCCAAGCAGGCCGTGATCGTCGTCGGTGTGCTGGCGATCGTCGGCTTCGTCCTCAGCCTGTTGCCGACGAGGCTGCGCGCATGGCGCCGGCCGCTGGGCTATCTGGTGCTGGCGCTGGGCCTGTCGACCGCGGTGGTAACACCGCTGAAGGCCCTGACCGGCATGCATTGCCCCTGGAGCCTCAGCGAGTTCGGCGGCCAGGAGCAGTTCACCCCGTTGCTCGCCGAGCGGGCCCCCACGGCCAAGCCCGGGCGCTGCTGGCCGGGCGGGCATGCCTCGGCAGGCTTCTCGCTGCTGGCGCTGTTCTTCGTCCTGCGTGATCGCCGCCCACGGGCCGCCCGCGTTGCCCTGGCCGTGGCGCTGGGCCTGGGTTCGCTGTTCTCGCTCGGACGCATGCTGCAAGGCGCGCATTTCCTCTCGCACAACGTCTGGACCTTGCTGATTGACTGGGTCATCTGCCTGGTCACCTACCGGCTCGTGCTCTACCGCGCGCCGGCCGTTCACTCCGCGGATGCTCGATTGGTGATGGGAGGGCAGCTTCAATGACAGGTTATCTGCAACTGGCTCGACTGGGTCTTGCCGCACTGGTGTTCCTCGGCGCTCTGCTGGCGCTGCCACTGAGCATGGCCTGGGGCGCCAGCAGCGCGCTGCCACTCGAGCCGGCTCACCCGGCGGGCTGGGCGCAATCTCTGGAGCCGCGCCTGAACCTGTACCGCATGGGGCCGGGGCTGTACCGCAGCGCCTTGCCGAAGGCCACTGACTGGCCGGCCCTGCAACGGCTGGGCGTGACCACGGTGGTCAATTTCTACCAGCACAGCGACGCTGAATGGCTGCGCGATCCGCAGGTCACCCAGGTGCACCTGCCGATGCATACCGACCGTGTCGACGACAGTGATGTGATCGCCGCGCTGCGCAGCATTCGCGAGGGCGAAAGTCGCGGGGCCGTGCTGATCCACTGCAAGCACGGGCAGAACCGCACGGGACTGATCGCCGCCATGTACCGGGTGATCTACCAGGGCTGGAGCAAGGAGCAGGCGCTGGCGGAGATGGCCGGCGCAGGCTTCGGTGGCGAGGACCGCATGGTCGATGCCGAACGCTATATCCGCGGGGCCGATGTCGGCGCGCTGCGCATCGCTCTCGAAAGCGGTGCCTGCAGCACCAGCCCCTGGGCACTCTGCGCGCTCAAGGCGAAGCTGACGTCGCTGGTCGAGGGCGTGTGAGGTGGGCGCATCGCGCCTGCTCGGCGGCATCCTGACGCTGGCGCTGCTGGGCGGCTGCGCCAGCCTGCGCGAGCAGTTGCTCGCGGCCGATTATCCGCCGACCTACGTGGACGGCTTCGAGGCCGGTTGCAGCTCCGGACGAGCGACGGGCGGCCCGCTGGGCGGGTTCGACAAAGCCCCGCTACGCTATCAGCGGGAGCTGCTGTATGCGCAGGGCTGGGATGACGGTTTTCGCCAGTGCGAGCAGGTGCAACATGCCGATGACTGGCGCTGGGCGCGGGATCAGCAGCGCAGTGACCGGGAGTGGCGTCACCAGGTCGATCAGGCGATGGCCAGCGCGCTGCGCCGTTAGCGCAGGTTCGCTATCAAGCGTTGGCGCGCCGTGCCGATAGTTACGCAGGGAGTGGCTTCGGTTTCCCCAGGTCCCCCGCCGGATCATGCGGCGGAGGTCTCGATTTCCGTGCGTAAAAGGAGTTTCGCCACATGTCGCTGCGTAATCTGTCCATTGCACCTAGAGCAGCCCTGGGCTTCGGTCTGGTGGCGTTGCTGGTGATCCTGCTCGGGATGTTCTCCCTGCTGCAGATGTCCGAAATGCGCAAGCAGTCCGCTGCGGTCGACAGCAACTGGCTGCCCAGTGTCATGGCGCTGGGGGAGTTGAGCCAGGACTCTCAGCGTCTGCGCGCACTCACCCTGCGCATGCTGGTCAGCCAGGATGCGGCGACGGTACAGGCCAGCCTGCGTACCGTCGAGGAGCTGCGGGCCAAGCTCGGCCAGGCCGAAGCCAACTACGAGAAGCTGATCTCCAGCGATGAGGAGCGCGCGCTCTACGACCGCTTCAAGCAGGCGAAGACGGGCTACCTGGGCGAGCAGGAAAAGATCACCGCATTCGTCCGCCAGGACGATTTCGAGCAGGCCAAGGGGGTCATGAGCGGTACGATCAATCAGCATGCCGATGACATCTCCCGGGCGCTGACGGCGCTCGCCGCGCTCAATCGCAGTGGCGCCGCCGATGCCGCCACGCAATCGATCGCGGTGTTCGAGTCGGCACGTGTCTGGGGCATCGTGATGATGCTGGTGGCGGCGCTGATCACCGTCGCGCTGGCCATGCTGCTGACTCGCAGCATCGTCGCGCCGCTGAGCGAGGCGGTGCAGGTGGCGGAAGTCGTGGCCTCGGGCGATCTGACCCAGAACATCGAGGCCGAGGGCAAGGATGAACCGGCGCGCCTGCTGCTGGCGCTGCGCAGCATGCAGCAGAGCCTGCGCAGCACCATCCAGGGCATCGCCGATTCCTCCAACCAGCTGGCCTCGGCCTCCGAGGAGCTGCATGCGGTGACCGAGGATGCGACCCGCGGCCTGCATCAGCAGAACACCGAAATCGAGCAGGCCGCTACCGCGGTGAACGAGATGACCGCCGCCGTGGAGGAGGTGGCGCGCAATGCGGTCAGCACCTCGGAGGCCTCGCGCGAGTCGAACGTCACCGCGCAGCAGGGGCGCGAACAGGTGCGCCAGACCGTCGACTCGATCAGCCAGCTCAGCGACGACGTCGGCAGCACGGCGGCCGAGGTGGAGCAACTGGCCGAACGTGTACGCGAGATCAGCAAGGTCCTCGACGTGATCCGCTCCATTGCCGAGCAGACCAACCTGCTGGCGCTCAACGCCGCCATCGAAGCTGCTCGTGCCGGGGAAGCCGGGCGCGGTTTTGCCGTGGTCGCCGACGAGGTGAGGGCGCTGGCGCACCGCACCCAGCAGTCGACCCAGGAGATCGAGCAGATGATCGGTGGCATCCAGGACGGCAGCGAGCGTGCCGTCACCTCCATGCAGGGCAGCAACGGGCGTGCGCGCTCGACGCTGGAGGTCGCACAGGCTGCCGGGGTGGCGCTGGAACAGATCACCCAGGCGATCGCCTCGATCAACGAGCGCAACCTGGTCATCGCCAGCGCCTCCGAGGAGCAGGCGCAGGTGGCGCGTGAGGTCGACCGCAACCTGGTCAATATCCGCGATCTGTCGATGCAGACCTCGGCCGGCGCCGACCAGACCAGCGCGGCCAGCCAGGAGCTGTCGCGCCTGGCGGTGGACCTCAACGGCCTGGTGGCGCGCTTCAAGGTCTGAGCGCAGCCGGCAAAAGAAAACGGCGCCCTGGGGCGCCGTTCTGCTTACAGCCGGGTGGCGATCACTTGCCGTTCCAGCGCTTGAGCACCAGGGTGGCGTTGGTGCCGCCGAAACCGAAGCTGTTGCTCATCACGGTGTCGACCTTGGCGTTTTCCTCGGTCTTGCAGAGGATCGGCAGGTCGGCGACTTCCGGGTCGAGTTCTTCGATGTTGGCCGAGCCGGCGATGAAGTTGTTCTCCATCATCAGCAGGCAGTAGATCGCTTCCTGTACGCCGGCGGCGCCCAGCGAGTGGCCGGAGAGGCTCTTGGTCGAGCTGATCTTCGGTGCCTTGTCGCCGAACACTTCACGTACACCACGGATTTCCGCGACGTCACCGACCGGCGTCGAGGTGCCGTGGGTGTTGAGGTAGTCGATCGGCGTGTCGACGGTGGACAGTGCCTGCTGCATGCAGCGCACGGCGCCTTCACCGCTCGGGGCGACCATGTCGTAACCGTCGCTGGTGGCGCCGTAGCCGACGATTTCGGCGTAGATCTTCGCACCACGGGCCAGAGCGTGCTCCAGTTCCTCGACCACCACCATGCCGCCACCGCCGGCGATGACGAAACCGTCACGCTTGGCGTCGTAGGCGCGCGAGGCCTTTTCCGGGGTCTCGTTGTACTGGGTGGAGAGGGCGCCCATGGCGTCGAACAGGCAGCTCTGGCTCCAGTGCTCCTCTTCACCGCCGCCGGCGAATACCACGTCCTGCTTGCCCAGCTGGATCTGTTCCATGGCCTGGCCGATGCAGTGCGCGCTGGTGGCGCAGGCCGAGGAGATGGAGAAGTTCACGCCCTTGATCTGGAACGGCGTGGCCAGGCAGGCGGAAACGGTGCTGCCCATGGTGCGGGTGACGCGGTATGGGCCGATGCGCTTGACGCCTTTCTCGCGCAGGGTGTCCAGGGCTTCCATCTGGTTGAAGGTGGAAGCACCGCCGGAACCGGCGATCAGGCCGGTACGTGGGTTGGAAACCTGCTCGGGAGTCAGGCCGGAGTCCTTGATCGCCTGTTCCATGGACAGGTAGGCGAATGCGGCGGCATCCCCCATGAAGCGCATGATCTTGCGATCGATCAGCTCTTCCAGGTTCAGGTTGACCGAGCCGGAGACATGGCTGCGCAGGCCCATTTCGGCGTAGGCAGGGTTGAAACGGATACCCGATTTACCCTCGCGCAGGCTGCTGGCCACGCTTGCTTTGTCACTGCCCAGGCAGGAAACGATGCCCAGACCGGTAATCACGACACGACGCATGTGCAAGTCCTTCAGAAACTGTCAGTGGAGGTGAACAGGCCGACACGCAGGCCTTCGGCACTGTAGATCTCGCGACCATCGACGCTGACGCTGCCGTCGGCGATGCCGAGGATCAGCGAGCGGCTGATGGTGCGCTTGATATGAATGTTGTAGGTGACCTTCTTGGCGGTCGGCAGTACCTGGCCGAAGAATTTCACTTCGCCACTGCCCAGGGCACGGCCGCGGCCGGGGTTGCCCTGCCAGCCGAGGTAGAAGCCGACCAGCTGCCACATGGCGTCGAGGCCCAGGCAACCGGGCATGACCGGGTCGCCCTCGAAGTGGCAGCCGAAGAACCACAGGTCCGGGTTGATATCGAGCTCAGCGACGATTTCGCCTTTACCGTACTTGCCGCCGGTTTCGCTGATGTGAGCGATGCGATCGATCATCAGCATGTTGGGGGCGGGCAGTTGCGCGTTCCCCGGGCCGAACAGTTCGCCGCGGCTGCAGGCGAGCAGGTCTTCCCGGGTGTAGGCGTTTTGTTTTGTCATGCGAGCTCCTCAATTGTCCCCACGCTTCTAAGGCTGGGCGAATCGTCCTGGCCGGCCACGCCCGGTGGGCATATGCCGGCAGCCTAGTCATAGACTGTTGCGTTGTGGTGAAAGTCACAGCGCAGTGAGTACAGTTGTACTCCGCTGGCCGCGCAATGTCACAGACCCTGCAATTTCTCCTTGTAACCCGTGTTCGTCATCAGGGCTACTGGCCTAAGGTCGCACCGGTAGCCAGCGCTGCAGAATGCGCTGCAGATCCGCACGTTTGAACGGCTTTGCCAGGTAATCGTTCATCCCGGCCGCCAGGCAAGCTTCGCGGTCGCCCTGCAGGGCATTGGCGGTCAGGGCGATGATCGGCACATCCTGGCCTTGTTGCAGCAGGCGGATCTGTCGGGTCGCTTCGTAGCCGTCCATGACGGGCAGGCGGCAGTCCATCAGGATCGCCGCATAGTCGTTCTGCGTGCAGCTCTGCACCGCCTGCTGGCCGTCTCCGACCAGGCTGACCTGATAGCCGAGGCTGCGCAGCATGGCCTCGATCACCGTCTGGTTGACCGGGTTGTCCTCCACCAGCAGCACGGCCTGGCCATCGCCTGCGTCCTGGCCGAGGGGCAGGTTCTCATGGTCATGCGGCCGTTCGCTGTAGGTGCGGAAAGGCAGCGGGATTTCCAGGGTGAACACCGAGCCGCTGCCCAGCTGGCTGTCTGCCCGCAGGGTGCCGCCCATGCGCTCGGCCAGGGTCCTGGCGATCGGCAGGCCGAGGCCGGTGCCGCCGTAGCGTCGGGAAATCGAGGTGTCGGCCTGCTGGAAGGCGTCGAACATGTGTTCCAGGCGTTCGCTGTCGATGCCGATGCCGCTGTCGTGGACGGCGCAGGTGAACCACAGCACCTGCTCATCCAGCGGCTGCCAGTGGGTCTCGACGCGGATGTGGCCTTCTTCGGTGAACTTCAGCGCGTTGCCGATGAGGTTGACCAGAATCTGCCGGATGCGTGTCGGGTCGCCGCGCACTTCCAGCTGCTCCAGGCCGGCCTGCTTCTCCAGCAGCAGCTGCAGGCCGCGCTGCTGGGCGCTGTGCTGGAACACCTGGATCGAGCTCTGCAGCAACTCCAGCAGGTTGAAGGGAATGGCCTCCAGCTCCAGCGCGCCACGCTCGATGCGGGAGAAGTCGAGGATGTCGTTGATCACCTTGAGCAGGTGCTCGGTCGATTCGGTGGCCAGCGCCGCGTACTCGGCCTGTTCGTCGCTGAGGCTGGTGGTCTCGAGCAGTTGCAGCATGCCCAGCACACCATTCATGGGGGTGCGCAGCTCGTGGCTCATCATCGCCAGGAAGTCCGACTTGGCGCGGTTGGCCTGTTCGGATTCCTCGCGTGCCTGGATCAGCTCGGCAATCGCCTGCTGCTGTTCCTGGCCGCTCTGTTCCAGCGCACAGGCGAGGTTGTTGATGTGGCGGGCCAGGTCGGTCAGTTCGTCGTTGCCGCGTTCGACCAGCGCCGGTCGGTAGTCGCCGCTCTGGATGCGCTCCAGCGCCTGACCCATGGCGCTGAGCGGCTGGGCCAGGCGTCTGGCCAGGCGCCTGGCGAGGAGGAAGGTCAGCAGCAGGGCGACCAGCGAGAGCACGCCGGCCTTGAGCAGGATTTCCTGTTGGCGGGCATTGAAGGTGTCGTTGGACATGCCGATCACCACGCGCCCCAGGTAACCGTTGCCAAGCACCTTGCCCAGCGGCAGCTGTTCGCGGGTCTGCGAGGCGTGCAGGCGAATCGCGGCCTGGAAGACTTCCACCTGCGGGGTGCTCTGCCCCTGTTCCTTGGCGCGTTCGACGTACACCAGGATGTTGTCGTCGCGATCACGGACTTCGGCGAAGCGCACGTCGGGCGTGCTCAGGGTGGCGCGCAGGAGGTTTTCCAGGATGCTCAGGTCGCCGTTGAGCACACCGTACTCGGTGGCTGGCGCCAGCTGGTTGGCGATCAGCTGGCCGGTGTGGCCCTGCTCCTGGCGCAGGTCCTGCAGGCGCGTGAACGTGAGAAAACCCGTCAGCAACAGGGTCAGCAGCAGCGCCGGGCCAACGCTGATCAGTTGCGTGCGGGTATGAATGTTCCAGCCACGGCGTTGCCTCGAGGCCCTACCGTCCCTGGTTGGATGTGGCGCTGCCGCGTCTGAGCGTGGCGGGCAGGGCTCGGGCAAAGGCTTGCCTGTTGGCACGAATTGTCCTTGGCAACTGACGTCGATCCGGCATGTTAACGCAGCTGCCGGGCTTTACCAGTGGCAGGCGCGCGCACTCTGCGGTAATTCGCGTTTGTGCCACCTATCTGCCCGTCCGTGCTGAACTTTTGCCCTGGCCGGGTACTCTCGGCTCCGTATAATGAGCGCAGACCGCCATCACCCATGGCCTCATTCGGAAGACATATGACAGAGCTCCAACCCATTGCCGTCCTGGGTGGCGGCAGCTTCGGTACCGCCCTGGCCAATCTGCTGGCAGAGAACGGCCAGCGTGTCCTGCAGTGGATGCGTGACCCTGAACAGGCCGAGCAGATGCGCCAGAGTGGCGAGAACCCGCGCTACCTGAAGGGCGTGAAGCTGCACCCCGGGATCGAGCCGACCAGCGATCTGGCCGGCGTGCTGCAGCAGGCCGAGCTGGTGCTGGTGGCGTTGCCGTCGAGCGCATTGCGCGACGCCCTGCAGCCCGTGGCCGGGCAGTTGGCGAACAAGATGCTGATCAGCACCACCAAGGGCATTGAGGCCAAGAGCTTCAAGCTGATGAGCCAGATTCTCGAAGAGATCGCCCCGCAGGCGCGTATCGGCGTGCTGTCCGGCCCGAACCTGGCCAAGGAAGTCGCCGACCACGCACTGACCGCCACGGTGATCGCCAGCGAAGACGAAGCGCTGTGCCTGTGCGTGCAGCAGGCGCTGCATGGCCGGACCTTCCGGGTCTACGCCAGCGCCGATCGCTTCGGTGTCGAGCTGGGCGGTGCGCTGAAGAACGTCTACGCCATCATGTCCGGCATGGCCGCCGCGCTGGGCATGGGCGAGAACACCAAGAGCATGTTGATCACCCGTGCCCTGGCCGAGATGACCCGCTTTGCCGTCAAGCTCGGCGCCAACCCCATGACCTTCCTGGGGCTGGCAGGGGTCGGCGATCTCATCGTCACCTGCTCGTCACCGAAAAGCCGTAACTATCAGGTCGGCTTCGCCCTCGGCGAGGGCCTCAGCCTGCAGGAGGCGGTGGAGCGCCTGGGCGAGGTGGCCGAAGGGGTCAACACGCTCAAGGTCCTCAAGGCGCGTGCCGAGGAACTCGACGTCTACATGCCGCTGGTCGCGGGCCTGCATGCCATCCTCTTCGAGGGGCGTACGCTGGCTCAGGTGATCGAACTGTTGATGGCCGGTGAACCCAAGACCGACGTCGACTTCATTCCCACCGCAGGTTTCTAGCAGCGCTAAGTCAATCAAGGAGAGTTGAAGCATGAGCGATGAAAAACAGGAGCTTGAGCGCGAGTCGATTCTGTTGCGCATTCTGTGGATGGTGATCTTCGTCATCGTCTGGCAACTGGCCGAGCTGCTGCTCGGCGCCGTGGTGCTGCTGCAACTCGGCTATCGCCTGTTCTACGGCGCACCGAACGCCAGCCTGCTGGGCTTTGGCGACAGCCTGAGCCAGTACCTGGCGCAGATCGGTCGCTTCGGCACCTTCAACAGCGACGAGAAGCCCTGGCCGTTCGCCGACTGGCCGACGCCGCGGGCGCCGGAAGGCGAGGCCGCACACAGCATTCCACCCGCTGCGCATCCGGTGCGCGACGAGGAGCCCAAGCTGTGAGGCTGTGGCTGTTGCGACATGGCGAGGCCGAGCCTCGGGCCGCGAGCGATGCCGCGCGCGAGCTGACCGCCCATGGCCGCAACGAAGTGCTGCAGGCGGCCGCCCAGCTCGCTGGCCGGCCACTGACAGCCATCGTCGCCAGCCCTTACGTGCGCGCTCAGCAGACGGCCGAGCTGGTGCGCGAGACGCTCGGCTTCGCTGGCAAGGTGAACACCGTGCCCTGGCTGACGCCCGACAGCGACCCGCGTGACGTGCTGAAGTACCTCGACGAGCGCGAGCGAGCCGAGGTGCTGCTGGTCAGTCACCAGCCCCTGATCGGTGCGCTGGGTGGCCTGCTGGTGCATGGGCACCGCCAGGATCCATTGCCGATGCGTACTGCGAGCCTGGCCGAGCTGGAAGGCGACATCCCGGCTGCGGGGCTGATGGAGCTGCTCGCGCTGATCCATCCGCACTGATCTGCCAGGGCTGCGGACTGACGCGAGCCCTGGCGAGATGTGTCCTGTCGAGAAACATTTCTTAACTTGCACCTCCTGTGTCTGCGTGGAATAGTCGACCAAGCAAGTGCTTGGTCGATTCCTACAAAAACAACAAGGAGGAAGCCCTGTGGCTGATGCAATCCGTTTGCCGCTCGAGCTGTTCTACGAACGTGAAGCAAGGCACCCGAACAAACGCTACATGGTGCAGCCGCTGGGTGGCGGTCAGCTGCTGGAACTGAGCTGGGCCGATGTCGGCGACCAGGCGCGGCGGGCCGCCAGCTGGCTGCGCAGCCGGGAACTGCCGCAGGGCAGCCGCATCGCCATCATCTCCAAGAACTGCGCGCACTGGATCATCAGCGATCTGGCGATCTGGATGGCCGGCCATGTCTCCGTGCCGCTGTATCCCAACCTCACCGCCGAGTCGATGCGACAGGTGCTGGAGCACTCCGAAGCGGCGCTGGCCTTCGTCGGCAAGCTCGATGACTGGACGGCGATGGCACCGGGCGTGCCGCAGGGCCTGCCGACCATCAGCCTGCCACTGCATGCGCCGGGCGACTTCGACTACAGCTGGGACGACCTGCAGCGCAGCACGCCGATCCAGGACGACCCCAAGCCGGCGGCCAATCAGATGGCCACCATCATCTACACCTCCGGCACCACGGGCATGCCCAAGGGGGTGATGCACAATTTCTCCAACTTCGGCTTCGCTGCCGGCCACGCCACCGCACTGTTCGGCGTGGGCGAGGACGATCGCCTGATCTCCTATCTGCCGCTGTGTCACGTTGCCGAGCGCATGTTCGTCGAGCTGGCGTCTCTTTATGCCGGGCAGACGATCTTCTTCGCCGAGAGCCTGGACACCTTCCTCGAAGACCTCAAGCGCGCACGGCCGACGGTGATGTTCGGCGTGCCGCGGATCTGGACCAAGTTCCAGATGGGCGTGTACGGCAAGATGCCCGCACACAAGCTCGACCGTCTGCTGAGGCTGCCGATCATCGGCCGGCTGGTCGGGCGCAAGGTGCTCGCCGGGCTGGGGCTCGATGCCATCCGCTACGCGTTGTCCGGTGCGGCGCCCGTCCCCGAGGCGCTGCTCAACTGGTATCGCCGCCTGGGCATGGAGATCCAGGAGGTCTACGGCATGACCGAGAACTGCGGCTACTCGCATGTATGCCGGCCCGGCAGTTTCAAGCAGGGCTGGATCGGCCAGAACAACCCGGGCGTCGAGGTGCGCATCGCCGAGGACGGCGAGGTGCAGGTGCGCAGTGGCGCCACGATGCAGGGCTACTACAAGGACCCGATCAAGACCGCCGAAGCGCTGACCGACGACGGCTTCCTGCGCACCGGTGACAAGGGCGAGCAGGACGCCGAGGGCAACCTGCGCCTGACCGGGCGGATCAAGGAAATCTTCAAGACCAGCAAGGGCAAGTACGTGGCGCCCGCGCCGATCGAGAACCGCATCGGCGAACATTCGCGCATCGAGCAGGTCTGCGTGGTCGGCGACGGGCTGCCGCAGCCCATCGCCCTGTGCGTGCTCTCCGAGATGGGGCGGCAGGAGGCGGCCAATGACAGCCGCAGCGATCTGGAGAGCAGCCTCAAGGCCCTGCTGAGCGAGGTCAACGGTCGTCTCGATCAGCATGAGCGCTTGCAGGGGCTGGTCCTGGTCAAGGAGGTCTGGGCGGTGGAGAACGGCTTCCTCACTCCGACCCTGAAGATCAAGCGGGCGGTGATCGAGGGCACCTACGGCGAGCGTTTCGCCGAGTGGCAGGAGCGCAGCGAAGCGGTGCTCTGGCACGACTGAACAGGGTGGGCCGGTTCGTGCCGGCCCGGTCTCCAGTGGACGTGAGGTACTACCAGCATGGGCCTGTGGCAACGAACTCCCGATCTCGATGAACTCAACGCGACCCTGAAGAACACCGTCGGTGAAGTGCTGGACATTCGCTTCGAGTCGTTCGACGACGCCTCCATCAGCGCCAGCATGGTGATCGACGCGCGCACCCATCAGCCCTACGGCCTGTTGCATGGCGGGGCATCGGTGGTGCTGGCGGAAACCCTGGGTTCCACCGCCAGTTACCTGTGCATCGACAACCGGCGTTTCTACTGCGTCGGGCTGGAGGTCAACGCCAACCACCTGCGCGGTCTGCGCAGTGGCCGGGTGCATGCCGTGGCCCGTCCGGTGCACCTGGGGCGCACCACGCACGTCTGGGATATCCGCCTGAGCGGTGACGATGGCAAGCCCAGCTGCATCTCGCGCCTGACCATGGCCATCGTGCCCCTGGGTGAGCAGCCGCCGAAGGCCTGATCGCCTGTCGACGATCTGCTGCGCGTTGGCCAAGCGGTGTTGAAATCCCCCTCAAGATGCGCATCTGCAGCAGCTGAACCGCGCCTCTTCGGGTGATTTCGCCGTCGTTCACCTGCAGCTCACCAGATCGTGAGCAGGCTTTGCCAGCCTGGCACCGGCGCCCTTGAGCGGGTGCCGAGGCTGCAATTTCATCCAAGATTTACCCGGCCCATGGCGCTAGAGTAGGCGCCATGGACCAGATCACTCACATCCAGAGCAGTTTGCCCGGCGTTCGCCTGATCGACGCCGAGTACCGCCGCTTTGCCTTCCCCCGGCACTTCCACCTGGAGTACCACGTTGGCCTGTTGATCCAGGGGCAGCATCGCTATGCCTATCGCGGCGAGCGGCGCCAGGTCGGGGCAGGGGATGTGCTGCTGATGGCGCCGGAGGGGATCCACGATGGAGCGTGTCTGGAGGGAGAGAGCTATCGCATCCGCGTGATGGCCTTCGACCCGCACTGGCTCGACGAGGCCAGCCGGACCCTCAGCGATGGGCGCCAGGGTGCGCCCAGGCTGACCACCACCAGCCTGCGTCATCCGCTGCTGTCGCAGCATCTGCAACGTTTTCATGAGGCCATGCTCAACGGTTCGACGCTGGCGCAGGAAAGTGCACTCTGGCAAGCGCTGGCCCATCTGCTGGACATGGGCTCGACCCTGCGTGTCAGCGAGCCCGACCGGGTATTCGACAGCCGTACCTGGCAGCAGCTGCGCGAATGGCTGGAGAGTCGCCTGGACGATCCGCCTTCGCTGGAGGAAATCGCCTCGTTCTGCACGATGAGCCCCTGGCAGGCGCTGCGGCGTTTTCGCCAGCACACCGGCCTGCCTCCGCATCAGTGGCTGACGCAGTTGCGTCTGCAGCGGGCCTTGCCGCTGGTGCTGGCGGGCGAGTCGCTCAGCGACATCGCCCTGCGCCTGGGCTTTTACGACCAGGCGCATTTCTCGCGGTTGTTCCGTCGTACCTACGGCTTGCCACCCGCGCGACTGCGTCAGCGCTGAGCCCAGCCGCCCCGATTCATCTCTTCAATCTCGTGGAGTTCACCATGCAGGAGACGTCCGTCTTGCTGTCGCTGGCTGCCGTGTTCGCGGTAGCGCTCATCAGTCCCGGCCCCGATGTGGCGCTGGTCGTGCGTACGGCGCTGCACCAGGGGCAGCGTGCCGGGTTGCTCAGCGCGCTGGGCCTGGCCTGCGGGATTCTCCTGCACGGCACCCTGGTGCTCAGCGGCGTGGCGCTGCTGCTCAGTCGCACGCAGTGGCTGTTCGACCTGCTGCAGGTCGGCGGGGCGCTGTACCTGGCCTGGCTGGGTGTCGGTGCGGTGCAGGCCTGGTGGCGCGGGGCCCCGGGCAATCGGCGCCTGGACGGCGAACTGGCGCCCTCGGTGTTCGGTCCCTGGCTGCGGGGCGTGTTCACCAACCTGGGCAACCCGAAGGCGCTGGTGTTCTTCCTCGCGCTGCTCACCAGCCTGGTGCCCGCGGACATGTCCTTGCCCGGCAAGATGGCCTGCGCGGCGCTGCTGTTCGGCCTCAGCCTGTTCTGGTTCAGTCTGCTCGGCATGACCCTGAGCCGGCCGCTGATGCGCCAGCGCCTGCTGCAGGTGGCGCCGACCATCGATTTCGTCTGCGGCCTGGTGTTCCTGCTGGTGGCGGCGAGTATCGTCGGCCGCCTGTTGTTATAGTCCTGACCATTGCGCCGCCATCAATGGCGGTTACGGTCATTGTCGTACCTGGCGGGCTGCCGGAGAATCGCGCTGGTACTGACTTCCTCGGGTTTCATGCATGCCGCAGCCGCTTTTCTTCGCTCACGCCAACGGCTTTCCGTCCGCGACCTACGGCAAGCTGTTCGCAGCCCTGGCGCCGGACTTCCAGATTCGGCACCTGCAGCAGCACGGCCACGACCCGCGTTTCCCGGTGAATGACAACTGGTCCAACCTGGTCGACGAGCTGATCCATCACCTGCAGTGCAGTGACGAGCCGGTCTGGGGCGTGGGCCACTCGCTGGGCGGGGTGCTGCACTATCACGCCGCCTTGCTCCGTCCGGAGCTGTATCGCGGCGTGGTGATGCTCGACTCGCCGGTGCTGACGCTGGCCGATCGCATGGTGATCCGTGCGGCCAAGCGCTTCGGCTTCATCGACCGCATCACGCCCGCTGGGCGTACCCTGGGGCGGCGTGAAGCATTCGCCGACTCGGACGAGGCGCGTGACTACTTCGCCGGCAAGAGTCTGTTCCGCCGTTTCGATCCCGAATGCCTCGATGCCTATGTCAGCCACGGCTTGCAGGCTGACGAGCAGGGCCTGCGCCTGCGTTTTGACCCGGCCACCGAGATCAGCATCTATCGCAGCGTGCCGCACACCTCGCCCGGGCGACCGCAGCAGCTGGCGGTGCCGCTGGCCATGGTGCGCGGCCGCCATAGCCGTGTGGTCCTGCCGCACCACGCACGCCTGCTGCGCAGCATGCCGCGGGCCGAATATCACAGCCTGCCCGGAGGGCACATGTTCCCTCTGGAGCGGCCACAGGCGACTGCCGAGCTGTTGCGCGAGTTGTTCCTGCGCTGGGCCGGCGGCCAGGAGGAGAGAGCATGAACAGCGGTTTCGAAGAAGTACGCCTGAGCCTGCCGCACATCGAACTGGCGGCGCACCTGTATGGCCCCGAGGATGGCGTGCCGGTGCTGGCCCTGCATGGCTGGCTGGACAACGCGGCGAGCTTCGCGCGCCTGGCGCCCAGGCTCGAAGGATTGCGCATCGTCGCCCTGGACTTTGCCGGGCATGGCCATTCCGAGCACCGTGCGGCAGGTGCCGGCTACGCCCTGTGGGACTACGCCTTCGATGTGCTGCAGGTGGCCGAACAGTTCGGCTGGTCGCGCTTCTCCATTCTCGGCCATTCCATGGGCGCGATTACCGCCGTGCTGCTGGCGGCAGCCCTGCCGGAGCGGGTCGCGCGCCTGGCGCTGATCGATGGCCTGGTGCCCTATACCGGCGAGGCCGAACAGGCCCCGGAGAAGCTCGGCGAGGCGCTACGTGCCCGGCAACAGCTCAGTGACAAGCGCAAGCCGGTGTATGCCGAGGTCTCGCGTGCCGTGGAGGCGCGCATGAAGGGTGTCGGCGCGGTCAGCCGTGAGGCCGCCGAGCTGCTGGCCCAGCGTGGCCTGATGCCGGTGCCGGGTGGCTACACCTGGCGCACCGACAGTCGCCTGACCCTGCCTTCGCCATTGCGCCTGAGCTGGGCGCATGCGCAGGCCTTCGTCCGCGCGCTGCAATGCCCGGTCAGCCTGGTGCTGGCGGAGCAGGGCATGATGGGCGCGCAACCTGCGGTCAGGGCCTTGCTTCAGGACCTGCCGTTCGAGGTGCACACGCTGCCGGGCGGTCACCACCTGCACCTCGACGACGAGCGGGGGGCGCAACTCGTAGCGGATTGTTTCAATCCATTCCTGCGCGTGCCTTGACTTGCCGGCGGCTCCTGGGGAAAGGTGTGGCGGTCTGCCATGGAGGATCGCATGATCGACTCTTTCGAAGTCGCCACTCATTGTTCAGCAAGACCGTCTACCGTTTCCCCTCAGAGGATGTTCACTCGATGAGGGGAGGCATGAAGCTGTTCTCTGCGCTGTTTGCCAGTGTCTTCAGCGGCGCGCTGCTCGCCGCCGCTGCCGATGTGCCCGGTAGCCGTGACCTCGAGGCGTTGCCGCGCTTTCCTGCAAGCCACATCGTGGCCTTCGCGCAGGAGCCCGCGGCCGAGCGCATCTATCCGCAGGGCTCGGTCCGGCGCATCAGCGGACGCCTGCGCTACGAGCGCGAAATCCTGGCGCAGGGCCGGCATCAGGCCGTGACCTACGAGCTGCCGGGCACCCACAGCGCCGACCAGGTCTTCAGCGCATCGCGCGAGGCCCTGCTGAAGCAGGGCGCCGAGCTGCTGTACTGGTGCCAGGGGCGTGAGTGTGGCTCCAGCAGCCTGTGGGCCAATGCGGTGTTCGGCAATTCCACCCTGTACGGCTCGGATGACCAGCAGGCCTATGCCCTGTTGCGCCTGGCCGAGCCGAATCACGAAAGCCTGCTGGCGCTGTACAGCATCACCCGCGGTAACCGTCGGGCCTACCTGCATGCCGAGCAGCTGGATGCCGATGCGCCGCTGGGTACTTTGCTGCCGACGCCTGCGACCCTGTTGCGGCAACTGCGCAGCGACGGGCAACTGCAGTTGCCGGTGGATGCCAAGGCCGACAGCGCCTGGGTCGAGGTGCTGGCGCGCAGCCTGAATCTGGACAGCACCCTGCGCGTCAGCCTGTCCGGCGGCCAGGCGCCGGCCTGGCGCGAAGCGTTGATGGCGCAGCGTGTGCGCGAGGCCCGGCTCGAACTGGGCGAGGGCGAAGGCGATGCGCTGAATGTGCGGCTGCTGCGTTAAGCAGAGGCGTACCGGGGGAAGTTTGCAGAGCGCCCATCTCGGGCGCTTTGTCGTTTCGTCGAATGGAGTTTCGATTGATGGCCACTAATGATCGTCTGCTGGTGCAGATTCTGCTGCTCGGTTTGCTGGCGGCCAGCCTGTGGGTGCTGGCGCCATTCTGGTCGGCGCTGTTCTGGGCGGCGGTGCTGGCGTTCGCCAGTTGGCCGCTGATGCGTCTGCTGACGCAACTGCTGAACGGCCGCATGTCGCTGGCCGCCGGGATTCTCACCGGGGTCTGGGTGGTGCTGGTGGCGGTGCCGCTGGTCTGGCTGGGGTTCAACCTTGCCGATCACATCAAGGACGCCAATGCACTGGTCAAGGACCTGCAGGTCGAAGGCCTGCCGCCACCGCCGAGCTGGCTGCAAGCGATACCGCTGGTGGGCGGGCGCCTGGTGGAGATGTGGCACACCATCGACCAGCAGGGCGCGGCGTTCTTCGACACCGTGCGACCCTACCTGGGCCAGGTGGGCAACTGGCTGGTGGCGCGCAGTGCGAAGATCGGCGGCGGCATGGTCGAGCTGGCGCTGAGCCTGGTGCTGGTGTTCTTCTTCTACCGTGACGGCCCGCGCCTGGCCGTGTTCGTGCACAGCCTGCTGGAACGCCTGATCGGTGACCGCGCCGATCACTACCTGGAGCTGGTCGCCGGCACGGTGCAGCGGGTGGTCAACGGGGTGATCGGCACGGCGGCGGCGCAGGCGGTGCTGGCCTATATCGGTTTCGTCATCGCCGGGGTGCCGGGTGCGCTGGTGCTGGGGCTGCTCACCTTCGCCTTCAGTTTCATCATGATCCCGCCGCTGATCTGGGGGGCGGCGGTGGCCTGGCTGGTCTGGCAGGGGGAGATCGGTATGGCGATCTTCCTCGGGGTCTGGGGCTTCTTCGTCATCAGCGGCGTGGACAACATTCTCAAGCCCTACCTGATCAGCCGCGGCGGCAACCTGCCGCTGGTGGTGGTGCTGCTCGGGGTGTTCGGCGGCATTCTCGCCTTCGGCTTCATGGGGCTGTTCCTCGGCCCGACCCTGCTGGCCGTGGCCTACAGCCTGCTCAGCGACTGGGTGGCGGACCGGGCGCCGCCTGCCGAGAACCTGGTGGACAAGCCGCTGGCGGACGAGGAGACGCGCGGTTGATCGTCAGCCGCGCTCGCTTTCGTACTTGTCCAGGGTGTCGCGCGCGATCTGCCGGCCGAGCATGATCAGCTCCGGCGCCTTGTAGAACTCGAAGAAGCGGCACACGCGCTTGGGCACGTTGATCAGGATGTCCGGCGGGTAACCGGCGATCTTGTACTGCGCCAGCGAGGTCTGCATCACCTCGAAGCTCTGGTTGACCAGCTCCAGCAGCGAGGCGGGCCCGCTGAACTCCGCCACGTGCGAACCGCTGGCGGATTTCGGCGCCGCTTCGTCATCGTCATGACTCGGGGCCGCGGCCGGGCTGATGTCATCGGCCTGCTGCTGCCCCTCGGCCAGCAGCAGGACTTCATCCTCGCTCTTGCGCCGGAAGCTGGGCAGGCGCGAACCCAGGCTGCTCATCATCTGGTCGATGCGCCCCTTGAGGGCGGCCGGCCGTTCGATCACCGGCAGCTGATAATGGGTATGGTTGGTGGCGTTGAGGTTGACCGCGATGATCAGGTCGCAGTGGCTGGAGACCACCGGCACGATCGGCAGCGGGTTGAGCAGGCCGCCGTCGACCAGCATGCGCTTGCCCTGGACCACCGGGGTGAACAGGCTGGGAATCGCCGCCGAGGCGCGCATGGCCTGGTGCAGGCAGCCTTCCTGGAACCAGATTTCCTGCTGGTTGGTCAGGTCGGTGGCGACGGCGGTGAAGGGGATATCGAGGTTCTCGATGTCCACCTCGCCGACGATCTCCTGGATGCGTCCGAACACCCGTTCGCCGCGTATCGCACCGAGGCGGAAGCTGACGTCGAGCAGGCGCAGCACGTCCAGGTAGTCCAGGCTCTCCGTCCACTCGCGGTATTCGCGCAACTTGCCGGCGGCGAAGATGCCGCCGACCACTGCGCCCATCGAACAGCCCGCGATGCAGCCGATTTCGTAACCGCGTGCCTGCAGCTCCTCGATCACGCCAATGTGCGCATAGCCACGCGCTCCCCCCGAGCCCAGTACCAGCGCCACTTTCTTGCTCATGTGAAAAATCCCCCGTCCAGGCCACGACCTTACTCGCGCGATGACGCTGCGCCAAGGCGGTCTTTGCTAGAATCCGTCGCCAGTCGTCGCAGTGAGAGAGAAGCATGAGCGAACCCATTCGTTTGACCCAGTACAGCCACGGTGCCGGTTGCGGCTGCAAGATCGCGCCCAAGGTGCTCGAGGTGATTCTTGCCGGCAGTGGCGCACAGAATCTCGACCCCAAGCTGTGGGTGGGCAATGCATCGCGCGACGATGCCGCGGTGTATGCCATCGATGAGGAGCGCGGAGTGGTGTCGACCACCGACTTCTTCATGCCGATCGTCGATGATCCGTTCGACTTCGGCCGTATCGCCGCGACCAACGCCATCAGCGACATCTACGCCATGGGCGGGGACCCGCTGATGGCGATCGCCATCCTCGGCTGGCCGGTCAACGTGCTGGCGCCCGAAGTCGCCCGCGAGGTGATCCGTGGCGGCCGCGCGGTCTGCGACGAAGCCGGTATCGCACTGGCCGGCGGCCATTCCATCGATGCCCCCGAGCCGATCTTCGGCCTCGCCGTCACCGGGCTGGTGAGCAAGGGCAACATGAAGCGCAATGACACCGCGACGGTCGGCTGCAAGCTGTACCTCACCAAGCCACTGGGCATCGGTATCCTCACCACGGCCGAGAAGAAGGCCAAGCTGCGCGACGCCGACATTGGCCTGGCGCGGGACTGGATGTGCACGCTGAACAAGCCTGGCAGCCGTTTCGGCAAGCTGGAAGGCGTGCGGGCGATGACCGATGTCACTGGCTTCGGTCTGCTCGGCCACCTGGTGGAGATGGCGGACGGCAGCCACCTCAGTGCGCGCATCGAGTTCGCCCGCGTGCCGCGCCTGGAGAGCGCGGAATACTACCTGCAGGAAGGTTGCGTGCCGGGCGGCACCCTGCGCAACTTCGACAGCTACGGCGAGCGGATCGCGCCGCTGCCCGAGCTGAGCAAGCTGCTGCTGTGCGATCCGCAGACCAGCGGCGGGCTGCTGGTGGCCGTGGCGCCGGAGGGCGAGGCGCAGTTCCTGGCGGTCGCCGCCGAACTGGGGCTGGACCTGGCGCCGATCGGCGAGATGGTCGAGCGACAGCGTTACGCGGTCGAGGTGCTGTAATGCGTGACAACTGCACCGATTACCGCGACATCTTCCTGCACGACCGGCCGATGATGGATGCCCGTGCGCCGGTCGAGTTTCACAAGGGCGCCTTCCCGGGCGTGATCAACCTGCCGCTGATGAACGATGTGGAGCGGCAGAAGGTCGGCACCTGCTACAAGCAGCATGGCCAGGAGGCCGCCATCGAGCTGGGTCACCAGCTGGTCAGCGGGCGCAGCAAGGACGAACGCATCGAGGCCTGGGCCCGCTTCGCCAAGGCCAACCCCGAAGGTTACCTGTACTGCTTTCGCGGCGGCCTGCGTTCGCAGATCGTCCAGCAATGGCTGAAGAGCGAGGCCGGCATCGACTATCCGCGCGTGGTCGGCGGTTACAAGGCGATGCGCAACTACCTCCTGCACATCACCGAACAGGCCGTGGAGGAGTGCGATTTCGTCCTCGTGGGCGGCATGACCGGTACCGGCAAGACCGAGGTGATCAGCCAGCTGGGCAACAGCCTCGACCTGGAGGCGCATGCCAATCACCGCGGCTCCAGCTTCGGCAAGCGTGCCAGTGGCCAGCCGGCGCAGATCGACTTCGAGAACGCCCTGGCCATCGATCTGCTCAAGCGCCAGGCGACTGGCCAGCGCCAGTTCGTGCTGGAGGACGAGGCACGCCTGATCGGTCGTTGCTCCTTGCCGCTGTCGCTGCACCAGGCCATGCAGAACTACCCGCTGGTGTGGCTGGAAGACAGCCTGGAGAACCGCATCGAGCGCATCCTGCAGGCCTACGTGGTCGAACTGTGCGCCGAGTTTGTCGCGGTGCAGGGGGCGGAGGAGGGATTCCCCGCATTCGCCGCGCGGCTGCGCGAGAGCCTGGCCAATATCACCCGGCGCCTGGGCGGCGAGCGTTATCAGCGCCTGGCGGCGATCATGGAGCAGGCGCTGCACGAGCAGCAGAACGATGGCGTGGTCGACAGCCATCGCGGTTGGATCGAAGCTTTGCTGGTTGAGTACTACGATCCTATGTATGTGTTCCAACGTGAAAGCAAGTCCGGGCGCATCGAGTTCGCGGGCGAGCAGCAGGCGGTGGTGGAGTACCTGCGCAGTCGCAGCGAACGCTGAACCGGGCACTTTCGCCCGGCCTTAGCGTCATAGACTGGGCCAATCCGTAGTCATGTCCGTTCGAGGAGTGTGGTTGATGAAACACTGGATCTGTTTGCCGCTGCTCGCGGTAGCGTTGACCGGCTGTGCCGGCAAGACGGTTTACCGCGATACCTGCGCCAACCAGCTGGATGCCGCCTGGAAGGAGCTGAGCATCGCCGAGGCCGAAGGCTTCGCCGGCACCGTGAGCTATTCCAAGGCGTTGTCGCTGCTGACGGCCGCCAAGACCCAGCAGCAGTTCGAGGCCTACGAAGGCTGTACCAGCAAGGCCGAGCGCGCGCGCTTCTACATCCGCGAATCGCGAGCGGGGCGCTGATGCAGCTCGACTTCTCTGCCCTGAGCCCTCTGGATGCCTATCGCTGGCTGGCGTCCAGCGTCACGCCGCGCCCCATCGCCTGGGTGTCGAGTCGTTCGCCCGAGGGCGTCGCCAACCTGGCACCGTTCAGTTTCTTCCAGGTGATCAGCGACAATCCACCCACGCTGCTGGTCAACGTCAATACCCGTGACGACGGCAGTCTCAAGGACACGCTGCGCAACGCCCAGGCCAGTGGCGAACTGGCGATTCAGCTGGTGAGCTTCGCGCAGGCCGAAGCGATGAATGCCAGCGCTGCGGTGTTGCCCCACGAGGTCAGCGAGTTCGAGCATTGCGCCATCGCCAGCGTGCCCTGCGAGCGCATCGACGTGCCCCGTGTCGTCGGCGCCCCGGTGACCTTCGAGTGCCGCGTCGCGCAGATCCAGCCGTACCCCGCGCAGCAGCCCAACAGTCACCTGATCTTCGCCGAAGTGCTGCTGGCCCATATCGACGACGCGCTGCTGACCGAGCAGGGCCGTCTCGACCCGCTGCAGCTTGATCTGGTCGGTCGCCTGGGCGGCAGCGCCTATTGCCGCACGCGCGATGTCTTCAACATGCAACGCCCTTGAATTCGTTCTGAAAACGACCTCCAGTTAACTGTTCCGGCCATCCTGCCGCCTGCTGGCTTGTCGCCAGCAGGGCGCTGCTCCTATGTTTCAGGATTCTGGGCTGGCTGCAGTAGGCAGGGGGATGTCATGGGTAGCTCATTGACCAAGCGGCTGGCCAGCTTGAGTACGGCCAGCAAACTGATGCTGGGCTTCGCCCTGGTGCTGCTGTTGACCGCGCTGGTGGCCGCCACCGGCCTGCTGGCGTTGCGCGAAGTCAGCGCCGGCGCCGAACTGCAGCAGCGCATGAGCGCTCTAGGTGAACAGGTGCTGCGCATGCGCCAGAGCGAGCAGGCCTTCGCCCTGGCCGGCGACAGTCAGCATGCAGAACGGCTCAACGAGCAGGCCGATGCCATCCTCCAGGCCAGCCAGGCGCTGCAGGGCGAGCTGGACAGCGACAGCGCGGCGATCCTGGCGCAGGTCGAGCCGGCCCTGGCCGACTACCGCACTGCCTTCGCGCGCTATGTCGAACTGACCGACAACATGCAGCTGTCCTTGCAGGCTGCCGACTGGCTGGTGGTCGCTGCGGCCAACAGCCTGGACCTGCTGCAGGAGGGGCTGTCCGAGGATGGCGTCGACCTGCTGAAAAGCTCCCAGGGCGAGCGGGGCGGCGACTCGGTGCTGCAGGCGGGGCAGGTCGGCAAGATCCACCAGTTGCTGTTGCAGGCGCTGGATCAGGCGCGCCAGCGCCTGGAGGCCAGCCGCCGTGCGGACACCACCGAACAGGCGGAGATCGCCCAGGCGGGCGAGGCGCAGGCCCTGGCGGCAGAGCTGCGCGATGCGCTGGACGACCCCGGCTATTCCGCCGTGCTCGGTGAGGTGGTGGTCAACGTCGACTCGTTCAACGAACGCCTGCAGGAGTACGCCAGCCAGTTGCAGCAGCAGAAGGCGGTCTACGCCCAGCTCGTCGCCCAGGTCGAACTGTTGCTGCAGCGTGTCGATCAGGCACTGCAGGCGCAGCAGCAGGCCATGCAGGCGGAGCGCAAGGCCAGCAGCGGCCTGATCGTGGTGGCTGCGGCGCTGGCGCTGCTCTTCGGCCTTGCGGCGGCGATCATCATCAGCCTGGTCATCGTCAGGCCGCTCAAGCGCGTCATTGCGCTGGCCGAGTCGGTCGCCGGCGGTGACCTGAGCGTGCACCTCGAACAGGACCGCCGCGATGAGATCGGACAGTTGCTCGCTGCCATGCAGCGCATGGCCGGCAACCTGCGCGACATGGTCGGCCGCCTGCAGGGTGGCGTGGCGCAGATTTCCAACTCGGCTCAGTCGCTCTCGGCGACCGCCGAGCAGACCCGCCAGGGCGTCAACGGGCAGAAACTGGAGACCGATCAGGTGGCCACGGCCATGAGCGAGATGACCGCCACCGTGCACGAAGTGGCGCGCAACGCCGAGGCGGCAGCCGCTTCGACAGAGCAGGCCGACCAGCGCGTGGGCAATGGCAGCCAGGTGGTTCGCCAGACCCTGCAGCGCATCGAACAGCTGGCCCGGGCGATGGACACCACGACCGCCAGCATCCAGCGCCTGAGCCAGGATACTCAGCGTATCGACGCCGTGCTGGAGGTGATCAAGAGCGTCGCGGAGCAGACCAACCTGCTTGCCCTCAATGCCGCCATCGAGGCGGCCCGTGCGGGCGAGCAGGGCCGCGGCTTCGCGGTGGTCGCCGACGAGGTGCGGGCGCTGGCCAAGCGTACCCAGCAATCGACGGCGGAAATCGAGTCGCTGATCTCCGCCTTGCGCGAGGGCAGCCGGCGTGCGGTGGCAGACATGGAGCAGAGCGCCGGCCTGGTCGAGAAGACCGTCGACGACGCCAGCCAGACCGAAGTCGCCCTGGTGGCCATTGCCGAGGCGGTGACGCTGATTTCCGAGATGAACCAGCAGATCGCCGCGGCGGCCGAGCAGCAGACGGCCGTCGCCGAAGAGATCAACCGCAGCGTCACCTCGATCCGCGACATCGCCGATCAGTCGGCCACGGCGATGGACGAGACGGCGGCGTCCAGCATTCAGCTGGCCGAACTGGGGCGCGAACTGCAGGGCATGGCAGGGCACTTCCGCCTGTGAGGCCGCGCTGTTCGCCCGCGGCGCACTTTGGACGGCCATTCACAGTTTCGTGAGCAAAGGTTACATGGCGCTTTGCCCCGGCCGAGTGGCCCAGTAGCATCGGCAGTCCGTACAAGGAGCAAACGATGCGAACCAAACTGGATGCCTGCCTCGACTCGGTCAATCAGGTGGTACTGGGCAAAGAGGCGCAGGTGCGTCTGGCGCTGACCTGTCTGCTGGCGCGTGGTCACCTGCTGATCGAGGACCTGCCCGGCATGGGCAAGACCACCCTCAGTCATGCCCTGGCACGGGTGCTGGGGCTGAGTTTCCAGCGCATCCAGTTCACTTCCGACCTGTTGCCGGGCGACATTCTCGGTACCTCCGTGTTCGACAAGGATACCGGGCAGTTCGTGTTTCACCAGGGGCCGATCTTCGCCGAACTGGTGCTGGCGGACGAGATCAACCGCGCCACGCCGAAGAGCCAGAGCGCATTGCTCGAAGCCATGGAGGAAGGGCAGGTCACCATCGAGGGGGCGACCCGGCCGTTGCCTGAACCGTTCTTCGTCATCGCCACGCAGAACCCGGTCAGCAGTGGCGGCACCTTCGCGCTGCCCGAATCCCAGCTCGACCGTTTCCTCATGCGCCTGTCGCTCGGCTATCCGGCCCAGGCGGCAGAGCGTGCGCTGCTGCTTGGCGATGCGCGGCGCGACATCCTGCCCAAGCTCGAGCCGGTGCTCGACCATGCCGAACTGGCGCGCCTGCAGGCCGAGGTGCCGAAGATTCGCGCCAGCGATGCCCTGATCGACTACGTACTGCGCCTGGTGGAGGCCACCCGCAGCCAGCCGCAGTTCGCCTGGGGCCTGTCGCCCCGTGCCAGCCTGGCGCTGCTGGCCGCGGCCAGGGCCTGGGCGCTGCTCGCCGAGCGTGATTACGTGATTCCCGAGGACGTGCAGGCGGTGTTGCCCGCCGTGGTCGGTCACCGCCTGCGCGAACGCGCCGATCCGGCCGGCCATGGCGGCGGCAGCCTGGTGCAGTGGCTGCTGCGCGAAGTTCCGGCGCTCTGATGCGCACGGCGCTGAGGCCCCTCTGGGCACGCTGGCTGGCCCGGCGCATCCCGCCTGCAGCCAGCGTTCGCCTCAATCAGCGGCGTATCTTCATCGTGCCGAGTCGGGTCGGGGCGGCCTTCGCCGTCGCCCTGGTGCTGATGCTGCTGGTCGCCATCAACTACCAGAACAGCCTGGCGTATGGCCTGACGTTCCTGCTGATGGCGGTGTTCGTCGTCGCCATCCTGCACACCTATCGCAATCTTGCCGGGCTGGTGCTGAAGGCGGGTGGTGGCGGGGCGGTATTCGTGGGTGAGCAGGCCGTCTTTCGCGTGCGCCTGGAGAGTCGCGGGCGTGAACATCAGGCCGTGGCCCTGGGCTGGCCACCGGCCGAGCTGGTGCTGCGTGATGTGCCGCGTGAAGGCCAGTGCGAGGTGGAGGTGAGCCTGCCGGCGCGGCGACGTGGCTGGTTACGGCCCGGTCGCCTGCGGGTCGAGAGCCGCTTCCCGCTGGGCTTGCTGGTGGCGTGGAGCTGGGTCGACCTGGACCAGGCGGTACTGGTCTATCCGCGCCCGCTGGAAGGCGATCTGCCCGTGTCCGCCGGTCTCGGCGAGGACGACGACGAAGGCATGCGGGCGCGTGGCCAGGGTGCCGATGACTTCCAGGGGCTGCGTGACTACCAGCCGGGCGACTCCAAGCGGCGGCTGGACTGGAAGGCCTACTCGCGCGGCCAGGGGCTGCTGGTCAAGGACTTCGCCATGCTCAGTGGGCGGGACCTGTGGCTCGACTATGAGAGCCTGGCTGGCGACAGCGAAATGCGCCTGTCGCTGCTGTGCCACTGGGTGCTGCAGTTCTCCGCGCGACAGCAGCCCTTCGGCCTGCAGTTGCCGGGCACGTCGATCGCTGCGGACGTTGGCGAGGCGCATCGCGATGCCTGCCTGCGCGCCCTGGCGCTGTTCGGGCAACGTCCATGAGCCGGCTGCCAGGCATTCCGCGCATTGCCCTGACCTGGTTGCTGGTGGCGCAGGCGCTGGTGATCGTGCCGCACCTGATGCATCTGCCCATGTGGATGATCGCCCTGTGGCTGGGCGCTGCGAGCTGGCGGGTGCAGATCTTCCGCATGCGTGCGCGCTACCCCGGTGGCTGGGTCAAGGGTGGCCTGGTGCTGCTGGTCCTGATCGGCATCCTGTTCTCGCGGGGGACCCTGGTCGGGCTGGATGCCGCCGTGGTGCTGCTGATCGCCACCTTCATCCTCAAGCTGCTGGAGATGCGCACGCGGCGTGACGCGCTGGTGCTGGTCTTCCTTGGCTTCTTCTGCGTGGTCACCGCCTACCTGTTCGAGGATGGCATCGTCGCCGCGCTCTACAGCCTGCTGCCGGTCACGGCGCTGCTGGCTGCCCTGGTCGGTCTGCAGCAGAGCGGCTTTGCCGAGCGGCCCTGGCCCACCCTGCGTCTTGCCGGCGGCCTGCTGCTGCAGGCGTTGCCGCTGATGCTGCTGCTGTTCGTGTTCTTTCCGCGCATGGGGCCGCTGTGGTCCTTGCCGATGCCTAGCGACAAGGGCCGGACCGGCCTCTCCGACAGCATGGAACCAGCCGATATCGCCGAACTCAGCCGCTCCTCGGAGCTGGCGTTTCGCGCCAGTTTCGAGGGCGCCGTGCCGCCCCGCAACCAGCTGTACTGGCGGGCACTGACGCTGGACCGATTCGATGGTCGGCGCTGGTCGCAATCGAGCCTGGCGCAGCTGCCCAGGGCGCCGCAGTGGAGCAAGGCCGGGCAACCGCTGGACTACAGCATCATCATGCAGCCCAGCGGCAAACCCTGGCTGTTTGCGCTCGATGTCGGCGAGGTCGCCCAGGATGGCACGCGCATGATGACCGACTTCCGCTGGCAGAACCGTCGCCCCGTGGACCGCAGCCTGCTCTACCAGGTGCGTTCCTGGCCGCAGGCCCTGCGCGAGGCCGAGGCGCAACCGTCGACGCTGCGCCATGCCCTGCAGCTGCCGGCGCAGGGCGATCCGCGCAGTCGCGCCTGGGCGGCCCAACTGCAGCGCCAGTACCCGCAGGCCGATGCGCTGGTGGACGCGCTGTTGCGGCATTTCAATCGTGAGCCGTTCGCCTACACCCTGCGTCCGCAAACGCTGGGTCAGAACAGCGTCGACGAATTCCTGTTCGACACCCGCAGTGGCTTCTGTGCCCACTACGCCGGGGCCATGACCTTCGTCCTGCGTGCCGCCGGCATCCCGGCGCGCGTGGTGACCGGCTACCAGGGTGGCGAGCTAAACCCCTCGGGCAACTACATCCAGGTTCGCCAGTTCGATGCCCATGCCTGGGTCGAGTACTGGCAACCCGGGACCGGTTGGCGCAGCGTCGACCCGACCTTCCAGGTCGCCCCCGAGCGCATCGAGCAGGGCCTGCAGGAGGCGTTGAGCGAAGAGGACGGTTTTCTCGACGACCAGCCCTTCTCGCCGCTACGTTACCGGGAACTGGCCTGGCTCAACCAGTTGCGCCTGAGCTGGGAGCGTCTCAACTACGGTTGGCAGCGCTGGGTGCTGGGTTATCAGGGGGAGCAACAGCTCAGTCTGCTGCAGAGCTGGTTCGGCAGTCTCGACTGGCAGCGTCTCGCCCTGGCGCTGGTCGGGGGTGGTGCGGCGCTGCTCGGCCTGCTGGCCCTGTGGCTGCTCAAGCCCTGGCAGCAGCGGCGTGACCCTCTGCGTCAGGTGCTGCGACGGTTCGAACGCCTTCTGGCGCGGCATGGCGTGCATCGACAGGCCGGCGAGGGCATGCGTGCCTTCGCCCGGCGCGCCAGCCAGGAGTTGCCGGCGCAGGCAGCGCAGATCCAGGCGTTCGCCGCGTGTTTCGAGCGCCAGCAGTACGCCGGCCAGGCCGTGGCGCCGGCCGCGCTGCGTCAGGCGCTGGGTAAGTTGCGCCAGGCGTTGCCCTGGCGCTGGCTGAATTAGGATTTTTCGGGCGCGACGGGTTTGTTGGTCGTCACCCTGAGCGTCAAGGAGTAGCGAGCATGAGCGATCTGATCGAGCGCAGTCTGCAGCGTGTGCTGGCCTTGCAGGTACGGCTTTATGCCTGCCAGGCCCGCCTGGGCGGATTCACCGACGCGGAGGCGTTGCACGACCTGCGCATCACCTTGCGCCAGCTGCGCAGCCTGCTGCGCCCCATGCGCGGCCTGGCGACGGTGGATGCCCTGGAGCAGGCCGCCGCGGTACTGGGCCGGCTGACCGGTCCCTTGCGCGATCGCGAGGTGTTGATGGCCGAACTCGAGCGCATGGGCCGGACCGACTTGCTCGCCTTTGACCAGGAGGCGCATGCCAGGGCTTTTGCGGCAGTGGCCAGCAGTCGTGAACTGGCCGAACTGATCGCCTTGCTCGACAACTGGCCGGTTGCCTGGCGCGAGGCAGCACGGCGTGGCCAGCTGCGTAGCGTCAGCAAACGCATCCAGCGTCGCCTGCGGCGTCAGCAGGCGCAGCTGGCGCAGGCCCTGCGTGATCCTGCGCACGACCGCCATCGCCTGCGCCTGCTGATCAAGCGGGTGCGCTACGCGGGCGAGACCTATCCCTTGCAGAGCGGCCTGGACAGGGCGGCGCTGGCGCGGCTCAAGCGCGCCCAGAGCGCGCTGGGCGACTGGCACGACCACCTGCAGTGGCTGGCGCAGAGCGAGGTGATCGAGGCGCTGCATCCCTGCCGGGAGGCCTGGCTGCAGGGGCAGCTGGCTGCCGAGGAGCGTGCGGACGGGGCCCTGATCGCGTTGTTCGGCGACTTTCCCCTGAGCGAATGAGGCGACATTTTCGCCGGCAATATGACCGAATCGGCATCTTGCCGGCCTATCTTCCAGGCTGCGCCATCCCCTAAGATCATCGCCCTTGATGACGCGCGAGGTCCGTATGACGCTTTTGCAATTGCTCGACGCGGTGCGCCGCGATCCCGATGCCGTGGTGATACCGGCCGAATGGGGTCAGGGGCGTGCCAGTTTCGGTGGCCTGGTCGCCGCCCTGGCGTTCGAGGCCATGCGTGCCAAGGTCCCGCAAGGGCGCCCGGTGCGTTCGCTGGCGATCACCTTCGTCGGTCCCGTCGCACCGCACGTGCCGGTGAGCTTCCAGGCGGAAGTGCTGCGCGAGGGCAAGGCCGTCAGCCAGATGCTCCTGCGCGCGGTCCAGGATGGCCAGGTGGTGACGGTGGTGCAGGGCAGCTTTGGCGCGTCGCGTGCCTCCGCGGTCGACGTGGCGGCGCTGGCAGCCCCGGAGATCACGCCGGTCGAGCAGTGCCAGGAGTTGCCTTACGTGCCGGGCGTGACGCCGGAATTCACCCGTTACCTGGCCATGCGCTGGGGCATTGGCGGTATGCCGTTCAGCAACAATCCTTCGCGGCAGATGGGCGGCTGGGTGCGCCTGCGCGGCGAGCAGGCGGCCCAGCCGCTGGACGAGGCCTACCTGCTGGCGCTGGTCGACGCCTGGCCGCCAGCGGTACTGCCACACCTGAGCAGCCCGGCGCCCGGTAGCTCGCTGACCTGGACGATCGAGTTCGTCCAGCCTTTGCAGGCGCTGACGACCGAGCAGTGGTGCCTGTACCGCGCCGAGATCGAGCATGCACGCGATGGCTATGGGCATGTCGCCGCAGCCATGTGGAGCCCGGCGGGCGACCTGCTGGCGCTGAGCCGGCAGACGGTGACGGTGTTCGGCTGAGCGGCCTCAGTCGACGGCCTGGGCGGTGCGGTTACGGCCCTCTGCCTTGGCCCGGTACAGCGCGCTGTCGGCGCGCGCCAGCACACCTTCCAGAGGCTCCGCGGGGCGGCGCTCGGCCAGGCCGACGCTCAGCGTGATGCCCAGTTGCTGGCCGTCGGCGCCGTTCAGCGCCAGTGCCTCGGCACTCAGGCGCAGACGTTCGGCCACCTGCAGGGCGTCGCAACGGTCGGTCTGGGTCAGCAGGGCGGCGAACTCCTCGCCGCCGAGGCGGCCGATGATGTCCACTTCACGCAGCACCTGGCGCAGCAACTCGCCCAGGCGGGCGAGGACCTCGTCGCCGCTCTGGTGGCCGTGGTTGTCGTTGATCGCCTTGAAATGGTCGATGTCGAGCATCAGCAGGGTACAGGGCTGGTCGAAGCGTTCGGCGCTCTTGAACAGCTCGCCGGCGCGCTGCAGGAACGCGTGGCGGTTGTTCAGGCCGGTGAGCGCGTCGGTGGTGGCCAGTACCAGCAGTTCCTGTTCCATCTGCTTGCGCAGGCTGATGTCGTAGCTCCAGATCAGCAGCGCAGGCCTGCCGTGATACTCCAGCACGCGCCCCGAGACCACGCCCCAGTAAGGTTCGGCTCCGGCCAGCTGGGTCTCCCAGCCGTCCAGGCGCTGGCGGGCCTGCAAGGCCTCGCTGAAGTGCAGGGCCTCGCGGGCGTTGCTGAACAGGCGACTCAGCGAGAAGTCGCTGCTGGCATCGAGTTCCAGGCGCTGGCGCAGCCGCTGGTTGACGAAATGCACCTGCTTGCCGTCGTCGCTGATCAGCGCCACGTCACTGGGGCTGGCGTCGAGGATCTGCCGCAGCAGCGCCTGGCCCTCGCTGAGCTCGGCGGTGCGTTCGCTGACGCGTTGTTCCAGGTGCTGGTTCAGCTCGGCCAGGTTGTGCGACAGCATGCGCGCCTTGCGGTAGTCGCTGACCAGGCGCGACACCAGCAGGGCGCCGCCGAGCAGAAGACCGAGCAGTGTCCAGCCCAGGCCGATGAAGCAGCGGTGCAGGAGCTGGCGCTTGGCGTCGATCTTGTTGGCCAGGGACATCTTGCTGGCCACCATCACCTCGTGCATCGGCTTGAGCAGCTGCGGCAGGCGTTGATGGATTTCTTCGGCCAGTTGCCGGACACCCTGCGGGTCACCCCAGCGCGCGCGTGCATCCCAGTCGCGGCTCAGGCCGATGATCTGATCGAGCGTGCCCTGGGTGATCGACTGCGACTCGGGCAGGAAGTCGAACAGATGGTGGCGTTCCAGTGACTGGGTCAGGCTGCGCAGCACCTGGATGCGCACCACCAGATCGTCGCTGTCCAGCTCGCCCTTGCGCAGGCTGTGCGCCGCGTCGAGCAAGTGGTTCATCTCGTTGTCGATCTGGTACGCCTGCCAGAGCTCGTTGTGCAGCGTCGGCAGGGCCAGTTGGCGTGCCTGCTCCTGCACCAGCCAGAGCGAGCCGAGCGTGACCAGTGCCATGGCCAGCACCAGGGTGATCAGGGCGGACAGTTTCAGGCGGTGACGGGAGGGCGAAACGGGGGGCGTTGCAATCGAACTCATTCGACGTGAATCTCGCTGAGCTGCCAGACGGAGCGGTTGTAGAACACCTGTTGGTGCAGTTCGGGGTAGTCGTCGAGCGGGTAGATGAGGTACAGCGGCCCGAGGTCGCGGATGGAGAGGAACTGGCCGTCGCGCTGGTAGGCGATCAACGGCTGGTAGCGCTGGATATCGGCCGCCGGGATCACCACCGAGTAGTGATTGAGCGAGCGGGTGTACACCGGCCTGTCGTGCGTTTCTTCATCCATGGATTGCAGCAGCCACGGCAGGGACACGCCCATCCACAGCTGCTCCTTGCCGCTGGCGTCACGCAGGCGGATCGTGCTTTGCGGGAAACGCTGCAACTGGTGCAGGGTGAAACTCTGCTGGCGGCCGTCGGCCAGGTACAGGCGCAGCGCCGTCCGGTCCTGCGGGTAGGGAACGGGCTCCGCCTTGACCGCGGTCAGACAGAAAAACGTCACGCAATACATGACAATAAAATGTCGTGACATAAAAAAGCGGCTGCCATCGGTCAATATATTGTCGATGCTATCGTGGTTTGGCCCAGCCGCTTGAATTGGCCCGACGAACGGAGGCGCGCGGATTCAGGGCGTTGCCTGGCTCGCGCCGGCATGGCGACGCAGGACGAAGGCGGCGCGCAGGCCGATGCCGGCCAGGACCAGGGCCAGCGCGCTGGGCTGGCAGGCGGCTGTCACCAGCAGGGCCACGGCGAGCAGCAGCAGGCACGCCGCCAATTGTTGAATGGCGCGGGCGGTGCTGTACGGGTCAAGCAGGGGGGCGCTCATGTTGCATTCCTCGGGGGGGTGCAACCAGTCTATGAACGCTCCGGCACGGGCGACGAATCGTTTCTGGCTATGACCGGCATAGCCTCCAGCGATCCTACAGCTTGAGCTGGCGGATCGCCTGGTTGAGCTGGGCCGCCAATGTGGCCAGTTGCTGACTGGTGGCTGCCGATTCCAGCGTCTGGCCAACGGTCTGCTCGGTGACGTCGCGGATGCCGACGACCGAGCGGCTCATTTCCTCGGCCACCTGGCTCTGCTGCGCAGCTGCCACGGCGATCTGCGTGTTGCTGTCACGCATCAGGGCCACGGCGGCGGTGATCGCTTCCAGCGACTCTCCGGCTTCCTGTGCCAGCTGCACGCACTGGTTGGCGTTCTCCGAGCTCTCGCGCATGAATTCCACGGCGTCACGGGTGCCTCCTTGCAGGTTGCCGATCATCTGGGTGATCTCGTCGGTGGAGTCCTGCACGCGCTTGGCCAGGTTGCGCACTTCGTCGGCGACCACGGCGAAGCCGCGACCCATTTCGCCAGCGCGGGCAGCCTCGATGGCCGCATTGAGGGCGAGCAGATTGGTTTGTTCGGCGATGCCATGAATGACGCCGACCACGCGACTGATGTGCTGGCTGTCCTCGGCCAGGCGCTCGATGCTGCCGGCGCTCTGGCGTACGCCCTGGGAGAGGGCGGCGATGGACTGCTCCACGCGTTCGACCACCTGCTGGCCGGCGCGTGCCAGCTGGTCGGCGCTGAGCGACTGGTCACGGGTCGTGCCGGCGTGATCGGCGATGTGCTGCACGGTCGCCGACATCTCGTTGATCGCCGTGGCGGCCTGGTCGGTCTCGCTCTGCTGGCTGAGCATGCCCTGGCGTACCGCGCCCATGCGCTGGGCCATGTTGCGCGTGCCGCTGTCGAGTTCGCTGGCGACCTGGCCGACGGTGCCGACCACGCGCTGGTAGCCGGCCTGCATGGCGTTGAAGGCGGCAGCCATCTGGCCGACCTCGTCGCGGCTGTCCAGCGGTACGCGCAATGACAGGTCGCCGCTGCGTTCTGCCTGCAGCATCACGTCCTTGAGTGTGTTGAGGTGGCTGAGCAGGAAGCGGATCAGCAACTGCGAGGCCGCCAGCAACAGCAACATGAGCACCGCCACCGCCAGGGCATAGGACAGCGCGTGCTCGGTGAACAGGTCGAATAGGCTCGGCGCCCGCGCCACGACGGCGAGGTTGCGTCCGTCGGCGAGCGAAACCCGCTGCGCGCCAACCGCCGGCATGCTGTCGAACCAGGCGTCGTGTTTCAGTACCTGCCAGCCGCTGGCATCGGCCGCACCCTGGGCATTCGCCAGGGAGGCATCGCCTTGCAGTACCTGGACATTGCCGGAGCTGGGCAGTGTCGCCTGCTGCGGCCACTGCTGAAGCAGACGTGCCTGGGCGCTGGCTGCCTGGCGCGCATCGAGGCTGCGGGCCGCCTGCTCGGTGTGCAGGGCGAACAGCACCAGCATCAGGCTGATGACGAATGCGACGGCGTTGACCGCCCAGAATTTGTACTTGAGAGAAAGATCGCTGATCCAGGCGCCCATGCTGTCGTTATCCGTTTCGCTGCGTTCACTATTGGCTATGTGCCAGTAGTATGCCTTGGGGCAAGGTCAGAGTCTTGACGTCAATCAAGAGTCCGTGCTGCCACTCTCCAGTATGGTCGGCATGGCGAAGAATGCCCGTGCGCATGCCGTCGACTGTGCCGCCAGCTGCTGTTCGCTCTGGCCACGATGCAGTGCCACTTCGCGCAGGACCTCGCCGAGGTAGGCCGGCTCGTTGCGCCCGCTCCTGGGCTTGGGCCGCAGGCTGCGTGGCAGCAGGAAGGGGGCATCGGTCTCCAGCATCAGGCGCTCGGCGGGGATGTCCTTGAGCAATGGATGCAGATGGGTGCCACGGCGTTCGTCGCAGACCCAGCCGGTGATGCCGATGTGCAGGTCGAGGTCGAGATAGGCATAGAGGGCACGGCGCTCGCCGGTGAAGCAGTGCATCACCGCAGCGGGCAACTGGTCACGATAGCCGCGCAGGATCTCCAGCAGGCGCTGGCTGGCTTCGCGCTCGTGGAGGAACACCGGCATCTGCAGTTCCACCGCCAGCGCCAAGTGTTCTTCCAGGACCTTCTCCTGGATGGGTCGGGGTGAAAAGTCGCGGTCGAAATCCAGGCCACATTCGCCGACGGCACGGACCTCGGGCTCGTTCAGCAGTGCTTTCAGGGCGGTGCTGCTGGTCGTGCTCCAGCTGCTGGCATCGTGCGGGTGGATGCCGGCCGTGCTGAACAGTCGCTGGCCGCTGGCGTCCAGCTGTCGGCAAAGTGCCAGGCTGGCCTCGCTTTCCTTCAGACTGGTGCCGGTCAGCACCATCTGGCAGACGCCGGCTGCATAGGCGCGCTCCAGCAGCGCCTCGGCCTGGGCGGCCAGGCTGGGGTGGGTGAGATTGACGGCGATGTCGACGAGTTGCATGGTGCCACCTGATTAGCGCGAGGGGGGCAGAATAGCAGACGCCATCCGTTCGTCAGGAAGTCGATTGAAAACAACGGCTTGGTAGTTGTTTTCAGGACCGGCGGAGGGGCATGGGCTGGCGTGGCGGGGCTCGCCTGTGCCAATCTCCGCGCCCCCGTGTCGGCCCAGGGAACTTGTTTGGCAGCTTCGCAGTCAGTTGCCGTCTGTCGCGCATCCGCGAGCAGCAGATCAAGCACCCCCGCGAGGCTTCGCCGGCCTGCTGCCATTGTTGGAGAGTCGATGTCGCGATTGCTGCTGATCCTGTGCCTGCTGGTCGCGCTGCCGCTGCCGGTCAGCGCACGCCTGGCAGGCCCGCCCGAGGTCGGCAGCCAGACGCGCAGCGCCCGTGACCTGTCGGCGATTCGCACCAGCGGCGAGCTGCGCGTCCTGGTCAATCAGAGCCGCAACAGCTCGGGCCTGGTGAAAGGGCAGAGCATCGGTGTCGAGTACCACCGTCTGCGCGCGTTCGAGCAGTACCTCAATCGTAACGCCCGCGACGGGCGCAGCATCACCCTGAAGATCATCCCCAGGGCCAAGGACCAGTTGCTCGGCGCCCTGCAGCGCGGCGAGGGCGATCTCGTCGCCCCCGGGGAGCTGCTCAGCGTGCGCGCCGGTCATGATGTCAGCGCCAGCGCCGCGATTCGCCGTCAGGTACCGCTGGTGCTGGTGTCCAAGCAGGGTAACCGGCACTACCGCAGCCTCGAGCAGCTGGCCGGGCGCAGTCTTTCGCTGCCGGCGGGCAGCGCGGTCGGCGAGGCGCTGCGGCGGATCAATCAGCAACTGGCGGAGCGCAAGCTGCCGCCCATCGTGGTCGAGTGGGTCGACCCCAGCCTGGCGGTCGAGGACGTTCTGGAAATGGTCCAGGCCGGCATCTTCGAACGCACGGCGGTGGAGCTGCCGATCGCCGAGCGTTGGGCCAAGGTGATGCCCAGGCTGCGCGTCGACAAGCACCTGGTGCTGGCACGCGACGGCGAGATGAAGTGGTTCGTGCGCCCCGACGCGCCGATGCTGCGCGCCAGCATCGACCGCTTCTTCAGCGGCTATCAGGCCCCGGCCGATCAGGACAGTGCCTTCCAGCGCGTCTATCGGCGCCTGTACAAGGTGCATTCGCCCCTGGGGCGAACCGAGCGCCAGCGTCTGGAGAAGGTGCGCCCGGTACTGCAGAAACACGCCGAGCAGCAGGGCTTCGACTGGCTGCTGCTGGCGGCGCTGGCGTTCAAGGAGTCGACCCTCAACCCTGCGGCGCGCGGTGCCAGCGGGGCGACCGGGCTGATGCAGATCACGCCGGCGGCGGCGCGCAGCGTCGGCGTCAGCAACATCACGCAGGTCGACGCCAACGTCCAGGCCAGCAGCAAGTACCTGGCGATGATTCGGCGCAACTTCTTCAACAGCCCGCAGCTCAACGAGCGTGAGCGCATGGCCTTCGTCCTGGCGGGATACAACCTCGGGCCGCAACGGGTGCAGAGCCTGCGGGCGGAAGCGCGTCGGCGTGGCCTCAATCCCAATCAGTGGTTCTTCCAGGTCGAGCGGGTGGCCATGGAGCAGATGGGGATGGGGGTCGTGAGCTATGTGAACTCGGTGAATAAGTACTACCTTGCTTATGACCGCGAGCGCTATTTGCTCGAACCGCAAGGACAGCGTCTGACGGTTAAATAGGTATCTATTTTTTCGATTATCGTTAGCGGTATTTTGCGATTTTTAAATCGAATAAATTGGATATTCTGTGCGCCATCTACCTCACACATCAAAGGAAGCCTTGCAATGAACAACCTGATCAAGAGCATCACCGCCAGCCAGGCCGGCATGGGTATCACCATTCTGCGCGTGATCGCCGGCCTCACCTTCGCCGCGCATGGTTCGCAGAAGCTGTTCGGCTGGTTCGGCGGCTATGGTCTGGCCGGTGTCGCGCAGTGGATGGAAAGCATCGGCCTGGCACCGGGCTACCTGATGGCGCTGCTGGCCGGTAGCGCCGAATTCTTCGGCGGTGTGGCACTGATCATCGGCCTGCTGGTGCGTCCGGCAGCTGCGGTGCTGGCGGTGACCATGTTGGTGGCGATCTTCAGCGTGCACCTGGCCAACGGCTTCTTCATGAGCAACAACGGCTACGAGTTCGCCCTGGCGCTGCTGGCGATCAGCATCGCGCTGGTGTTCGAAGGTGCCGGCAAGCTGTCGGTCGACGGCAAGATCGCTGGCTGATTCGCTTCCGCAGCAACAGGAAGGCCCGCCAATGCGGGCCTTCTTGCGTTCAGCGCCGGGCGATCATGCTGCCGGCGCTTGCTCGGCCTTCTTCTCCTGCGCGGCGACCTGCTGCGCCAGCTCGATCATCTGCTCGCGCATCCAGCGGTTGGCCGGGTCCTGGTCGGTGCTTTCGTGCCAGTACAGGTGCGTTTCCAGTGCCGGTACGTCGCCCACCGGCAAGGTCACATGGTGCAGGTTGTGGCGGCGGGCGAAGCGCTCCGGCACGGTCATCACCATATCGGTCTGCTGCATCACGCTGCTGGCCATCAGGTAGTGCTGCGAGCGCAGGGCGATCTTGCGCTGAATCCCCATCTTGCCCAGGGCCAGGTCGACATAGCCGAGGCCGCTGCGGCGGCTGGAGATGTGGATGTGGGTCAGCGACAGGTATTCGTCGAGGCTGATCTTCTCCTTGGCCAGCGGGTGGCCAGGGCGCATGGCGCAGACGTAGCGATCATCCAGCAGCTTGACGTGGCGCACCTGCGGGTCGGTGTTGAGCGGGGCGTCGACGGCGAAGTCCAGGCGCCCGGCGGCCAGCTCCTTGGTGGTTTCGCGGCGCTTGGCCAGGAAACTCTCGATGCACACGCTCGGCGCCAGGCGACGCAGGCGCTGGAACAGCGGCGGCAGGAGAATCTGCTCGGAGAGGTCGGTCATGCTGATGCGGTAGGTCTTGCCGGCCTGCTGCGGGTTGAAGGTGCGGCTCTCCTGCACCGACACGCGCAGCAGCTGCAGGGCGTTGCGCACCGGACCGATGATGTTCTGCGCCATCGGCGTGGGCACCATGCCCTGGGCGGTGCGCACGAACAGCGGGTCGTTGAAGGTTTCGCGCAGGCGGGCAAGGGCGTTGGAAACCGCCGGCTGGGTGATGCCGACGATCTGTCCGGCACGTGTCAGATTGGCCTCGGTGTAGATGGCGTCGAAGACGATGAAGAGGTTGAGATCCACCTTGGTCAAGTTCATGCCGCAAGCACTCCAGGGCTGTCGATATCAATCGATCATATATCGGTTATGAATGTTCATACACGCTGAAAATAGGTTAGATAAATCTTAAGCGCTGTTCTAGCATCATTTCCACACCGACATCACACCCGATCCGCCAGAAGGTATTGCCCATGGATTTCGCCTATTCCCCGAAGGTTCAAGAGCTGCGTGAGCGCGTCAGCGCATTCATGGAAGCGCACGTCTATCCGGCCGAAGCGGTATTCGAGCAGCAGGTGGCCGAAGGTGACCGCTGGCAGCCGACCGCGATCATGGAAGAGCTGAAGAGCAAGGCCAAGGCCGAGGGATTGTGGAACCTGTTCCTGCCCGAGTCGGACTACGGCGCCGGCCTGAGCAACACCGAATACGCACCGCTGGCGGAAATCATGGGCCGTTCGCTGATCGGCCCGGAGCCCTTCAACTGCGCGGCGCCGGACACCGGCAACATGGAAGTCCTGGTGCGCTACGGCAGCGAGGCGCAGAAGCGGCAATGGCTGGAGCCGCTGCTGTCCGGCGAGATCCGCTCCGCGTTCGCCATGACCGAGCCGGGGGTGGCCTCGTCGGACGCCACCAACATGCAGGCCAATGCGCGTCGCGAGGGCGACGAGTGGGTCATCAACGGGCGCAAGTGGTGGACGTCCGGCGCCTGCGACCCACGCTGCAAGGTGATGATCTTCATGGGTCTGACCAACCCGGACGCGCCGCGCCACCAGCAGCACTCGATGATCCTGGTGCCGATGGACGCGCCCGGCGTGACGGTACTGCGGCCGCTGCCGGTGTTCGGCTATGACGACGCCCCGCACGGCCATGCCGAAGTGCTGTTCGAGAACGTGCGGGTGCCTTACGACAGCGTGCTGCTGGGCGAGGGGCGCGGCTTCGAGATCGCTCAGGGCCGCCTCGGCCCGGGCCGTATCCACCATTGCATGCGTTCGATCGGCATGGCCGAGCGCGCCCTGGAACTGATGTGCAAGCGCGCCGTGAGCCGTACGGCGTTCGGCAAGCCGCTGGCCCGCCTGGGTGGCAACATCGATCACATCGCCGATTCGCGCATGGAGATCAACCAGGCGCGCCTGCTGACGCTGAACGCGGCCTATATGATGGACACGGTGGGCAACAAGATCGCCGCCAGCGAGATCGCCCAGATCAAGGTGGTCGCGCCCAACGTGGCGCTCAAGGTGATCGACCGGGCGATCCAGATGCACGGTGGCGCCGGGGTCTCCAACGACTTCCCGCTGGCTTACTGGTATGCGATGCAGCGTACCCTGCGCTTGGCGGACGGGCCGGATGAAGTGCACCGTGCGGCGATCGGCAAGTACGAGATCGGCAAGTACGTGCCGCGCGAAATGATGAAAGCCAGCCGCTGAATCAGCCGCTGTAGATGAAGAGGCCCGCATTCTGCGGGCCTCTGTGTTTGCGCCTCAGGGCAGGCGGTCTTCGGCTGGCTGGGTCTGGCCCAGCCAGCCGAGGCGCATGTGCAGTTGCGCGGCGAAATGACGGGCTGCCAGCTCGTCCTGGAACGTCAGTGCGCGACGGCCGAGGCGCACCTGCCAGAGGCGTTGGCCCTGGCGCTCGATGAGTTCTATGCAGACGTCGGGCATCGCGACTCCTGGCTAGTCGATGGCCTTCCGGTCGCGTGTCTTGAGCAGGGAAAGCAACACGCCGCCGGCCAGCAAGCCCAAGGTTACGCCAAGTGAGAGCAGGGCGGGAACCTTGACCAGGTCATGCAGGAAGATCTTGCCGCCGATGTACATCAGCACCAGCGCCAGGGCGTACTTCAGATAGATGAAGCGGTGCATCAGTGCGGCCAGGGCAAAGTACAGCGCGCGCAGGCCGAGGATGGCGAAAATGTTCGAGGTGTAGACGATGAACGGGTCCTGCGAGATGGCCAGGACGGCGGGCACGCTGTCGACAGCGAACACCAGGTCGGCCAGTTCGATCAGCACCAGCGCCAGCAGCAGTGGCGTGGCGTAGAGCAGGGCTCTGCCGCTGGCCTGATCCTTCAGGCGCACCAGGAAGCGGCCACCGTGCAGGTCGTCGGTGACGCGGATGCGCGTGCGCACGAAGCGCAGCAGCGGGTTCTGCGCCAGGTCCGGGTGCGCCTCTTCATCGTTGCTGCGCAGCATCTTCACGCCGCTGAACAGCAGGAAAGCGCCGAACAGGTAGAGAATCCAGTCGAACTGCTGCACCAGCGCCGTGCCCAGGCCGATCATCAGCGCGCGCAGCACGATGACGCCGAGGATGCCCCAGAACAGCACGCGGTGCTGGTAGCGGCGGGGAATGTTGAAGTAGCCGAGGATCATCGCCATGACGAAGACGTTGTCCATCGACAGCGACTGCTCCACCAGGAAGCCGGTGTAGTACTCCATGGCCTTGGTGCCGCCGAGCTGCCACCAGATCCAGCCGCCGAAGGCAACGCCGACGCTGAAGTATCCGGCGTACAGCAGCAGGCTTTCACGCACCTCGATTTCATGCTGGTCGCGGTGCAGCACGCCGAGGTCGAGTACCAGCAGGGCGATGATCAGCAGCAGGAAGGCCAGCCAGAACCAGCCGGGTGTGCCGAAGAGTGGGGATGTCAAAAAGGCGAGTAGAGCGTCCATGAGCCCTCCCTGTGTCTGCCTGAGTTGAAAGAAATCGACTCAGTGACTCCGACATCACGGTGAGCAGCTCACCGCCAGAGGGGCCCGGCGTCACGCGGAGCAAAGGCTAACGCCGCGCCGAGAAACTGCCAAGCCCCCTGACGAGGATTGTTGGCGTGGTCAGTAGACCCACACCTCGACGCGGCGATTGCGGATGCGCCCGCTGTCCTGGTCGTTGGCCGCTACCGGCAGTTCGCTGCCCAGGCCGGTGATCTCGCGGAACAGTACGCCCTGCTTGGCCAGTTCCCGACGTACGGCCATCGCCCGCAGCTTGGAGAGCAGTGCGGCGCGCTCGGGGTCGCTCTTGGGGTCGCCGAAGCCGACCAGCACTACCTTGTTCCGCAGCTTGTCGTGCTGCTTGAGGTAGTCCATGACCCGCTGCAGGTCCCGATAGGCCTTGTTGTCCAGGGTCGCGCTGCCTTCCTGGAAGCGGAAGTTCACCGACAGGCGCTGCGCCTGCTCGGCGAGCTGGCGGTAGTCGCTCGGCATCTGCGTTTCCGGGGTGACCTTGATCGCCTGCACGGTCTGGGCGATGAAGCCGGCGCTGTCGACGATCGCCTGGCCACGAGGGCTGTGCGCGAAGTCGATCAGTGCGCGGGCCCAGGGGTTTTCCAGTTGCGGATCGTTGTAGATGAACAGGCGGCGTGCGAGCGGGTAGTCCTCGGTGGCGATCAGCGAGGTGCTCGGCAGCATCGGATGCGATTCGCCCGCGGCCACGGCGATGGCCTTGGCCTGGCGAACGTAGGGCAGGCCGATGAAGCCGATGCCGTTGGGATCGCCGCTGACCAGGTCGGAGAGCTGGTTGCTGGACTCGAAGCGCCGGGCGCTGGCGGCCAGCGTCCGGCCACCTGGCGCCAGGACCAGTTCCTTGAAGGTGTCGTAGGTGCCGGAGTTGTCGTCACGCGCATAGGCCTGCACCTTGCCCGGCTTGCCGCCGAGGGCGGCCCAGTCGCTGATCTCGCCGGAGAACAGCTGGGCGATCTGCTCGACGCTGAGGGCGCTGATCGGGTTGCCGGGGTGGACGATGATCGCCAGGCCGTCGATGGCGATGATCTGTTCGCTCTGCGGGCTGTGCAGGTCGCCCAGGCTCGCCAGGCTGGCGGCTTCGCTGTCCTTGATCGGGCGGGACGAGGCGGCCAGGTCGGTACTGCCGTTCTGCAGCGAGGCGAAGCCGGTGCCGGAGCCATGGGCCGCCACCTCGACGATCACGCTGCGGCCGTTGGCCTGACGGCCGACGATGCGCTGCTCGTTTTCCCGGGCGCCGGCTTCGCTGCGGATGTCGCGCAGCCCCTGGGCCTCGAACAGGCCCTTGACCAGTTCCGGGCCGAGCTTGGCACCGATGGTGTTGGAGCCCTGGATGCGCAGGACCGGCTGGTTGCCCTGGGAAGCGGGCAGGGCGGCGAACACCGACAGGGGCAGGGCGTAGCAGATGAAACCGATGAGCAGCAGGGACAGGGTACGACCCCAGAGGTCGCGATCAGCGTAGGACAGGGCGCGCGGCATGCGGCAGGCACCTTCTAGTGGGTGGGAGAAAGTGTCGCGCAGAATAAGTCGATTGAATGACAGTCAGGTTACAGCGGGCTGCCGGGTGGCTCTGCACCGGGCTCCGCGGCGCCGCCGAGGAAGGTGATCTCGCAGCGGTTGCGGCCAAGCGCCTTGGCCTGGTAGAGCATGCGGTCGGCCGCCAACAGCAGGCCGTCCAGGTCGCCGAAGGGTGGCCAGGCGACCACTGCCCCGATGCTCAGGGTGCAACTGATCGTCTGCCTGTCCAGTTGCACCTGGGTGTCGCCGAAGCGCTGGCGAATGCGTTCGGCGATTTCCCGTGCCTGTTCGAGGTCGCAGCCGGGCAGCAGCAGAGCGAATTCCTCGCCACCGATGCGCGCCAGCAGTTCGTCCTTGCGCAGGCCGCTGCCCGCCAGGTTGGCGAAGGCCTTGAGGACCTGGTCGCCGGCGGCATGGCCGTGGTTGTCGTTGATGCGCTTGAAATGGTCGATGTCCAGCATCAGCAAGGCCAGGGGGCGCTGTTGCTGAGCCAGCAGACTCAGTTGTTCGCTGGCCTGCTCACGAAAGGCCCAGCGGTTGAGCAGGCTGCTCAGCTGGTCATGGCTGGCCAGGTAGCGCATGCGTTGCAGCAGTTCATTGCGCGCCGACATCACACTGGCCACGGTCAGCGGTGCCAGGGCGATCAGCGACACGCCCAGGCGCAGCGACAGCAGCACTGGCCGTGAGTTGACGTCCAGCGGCGCCAGCGACAGGCCGTTCAGGGCGATCGACACCAGCACCCAGCCACTGGCCAGGAACGTCAGCAAGGCGGTGCTGAACAGTCGGTAGCTCAGGGCGCACCACAGCAACGCCGGCACCGGGAAGGCGACCACGCCGGGGCCGCCGATCAGCAGGCACAGCGCCGCGGAGACCAGCAGCCCGAGCAGTGGCAGGAGCTTGCGCGCCTGTTCGGCCGTCCACAGCGGGCGGCGCCGCCGCTCGGCGCGCACGGCCCGGCACGCGGGCAGGGTGAGCATGACCGGCAGGAACAGCATGTAGTTGACCAGCTCGGTCATGAACCAGAACACCCAGCCACCCATCGGCTTGCCGCCGTACAGCAGCGGGTCGGTGATTGCGCCGAAGCAGCCGGAGGCAGCGGCCGCCGCGACGATGGCCAGCACCAGGTAAGGCACCGAGGCGGGCGTGCGCAGGCTGCGATGACCGGCGTGCAGGCGCCTGAGCAGGAGGAAGCCGACGACCACCCCCGACAGGTTGCCGGCGCTCAGCAGCAGGGTCTGCTGCAGGCTGCTGCCGGCCAGCAGGTCGGCCAGCAGATAGGCGCACAACGCGCCGCACCAGCCGGCCGGACGAGCCAGGCGGGGAAACCGGACCAGGGCACCGAGCAGTACGGCGTTGGCCGGCCACAGCGCCGCCAGGTGGCCGATCGGGCGGGTGAGGATGCCCAGCAGGCAAGCACCGAGCACCAGCAGGCAAACCAGGGCTGCAACGCCCGCTGCGCAGTGGCGGGCGTCGGGAGGTGAGGTGGCGGAACTGCTCATGGCCGGACCCTCGAGATCGCCACCGGAGAAAATGATGGCGTTATCGAATTAGCCTAGCCTGCGTGGATCATTCAGCAATCTGCAGCCAGATCGGCGCGTGATCCGAAGGTTTCTCCATGCCACGCAGTTCGTAGTCGATACCGGCTTCGAGCAGGCGTGGTTGCAGCGCCTGGCTGGCGAGGATCACGTCGATGCGCAGGCCGCGCTTGGGTTCGTCCTCGAAACCGCGGCTGCGATAGTCGAACCAGCTGAAGCGGTCGTTCACCTCGGGGTTGAGGTGGCGGAAACTGTCCACCAGGCCCCAGTTCTTCAGGGTCGCCAGCCACTCGCGCTCTTCCGGCAGGAAGCTGCACTTGCCGGTCTTCAGCCAGCGCAGGCGATTGGGTTCGCCGATGCCGATGTCGCAATCCTCGGGGCTGATGTTGATGTCACCCATCACCACCAACGCCTGCTGCGGATCGAAACCTTCCGTCAGCAGCTGCTGCAGGTCGGCGTAGAAGCGTTGTTTGGCCGGGAACTTCACGGGGTGGTCGCGGCTTTCGCCCTGAGGGAAGTAGCCGTTCATCACCGTGACCGGCTTGCCCGCGGCGTCGGCGAAGGTGCCGTAGATGAAACGTCGCTGGGCCTCCTCATCATCGCCCGGGAACCCCTTGTGCAGGCTCAGCGGCTCCTGGCGCGAGAGCAGGGCGACGCCGTAGTGGCCCTTTTGCCCGTGGTAGTGCACGTGATAGCCGAGCTGACGGATCTCGGCCTCCGGGAACTGTTCATCGGATACCTTGGTTTCCTGCAGGCCGATCACGTCTGGCTGGTGTTTCTCGATCAGCGCCTGCAGTTGATGAGGGCGCGCGCGCAGGCCATTGATATTGAAAGAAACGATTTTCATGGGCAGCGGGTCCTGGGCAAAAGGCGATGCTAGCCGATCCTTCACGGCTGCGGCCAGCGCCTGGCGAGCATGGCATGGCGGTGCTAGGGTCTGTACGAAAAGTCAGCGGGCGAAGTCCGGGCCGTGCATCAACAGGCGGGAACGGACAGCGCCTGAGGCATCCGAGATCCATCTGGCCCACAACCTATAACAACAGAGGTCCGCCATGCCCCACAACGCTCCTGCAGAAGTGCGCATGCTCGATGGTGGTTACGCCCGTGAGGTGCGCTCGCTGCTCTACCATGCCTACCGCCACGAACCCACCTTCGGCTATCTGTTCGACGCGGATCGGCCGGGGTTCGATCAGCGCGTTCGCGCGACGATTCGCGAGTTGGTGCAGCAGCACTTTTCCGAGGACCTGCCGGCCATCGGCCTGCTGATCGACGATCGTCTGATCGGTGCGGCCCTGATCGCACCGCCGCAGCGGCGGCTGGACATCACCGAAAGCTGGAGCTGGCGCCTGCGCATGCTGCTGACCACCGGCTTCAGCTGCACCCGTCGCTATCTCGACTACCACGATGCCGTGCTCGCCTGCCTGCCGCCGGGTCCCTACCACGTATTGCCATTGCTCGGCGTTCATCCCGAGTTCCAGGGCCAGCACCGTGGTGAGCAGCTGCTCGAGGCGCTGCATGACTGGTGCGCGCAGGACAGCGGGTCGCAGGGGGTGGTGCTGGATACCGGGAACGCCAGGTACCTGGAGTTCTATCGCCGCCAGGGCTACGAGGAAATCGGTGAACTGGCGCTCGGCCCGGTGGTGGAGCACGTGTTCTTTCATCCCAACCCGCAGCCGGTGGTGCGCGCCAGCGCCTGAACCCCGGCTGTCTGCCCGGCACGCGACGGCTCTGGCTGGGGCTCTGCTCCGTGGTAGCATCCCCCGCCATGAGTGTATATGGACATATCAGGCGCAGCCTGGCGCTGTTGCTGATCAGTTCGGGGGCTTTCGCCGCGAACGAACTGGACGTACGGATTACCCCGAGCAACGCCGCTCTGAAAGCCAATATCGAAGGTTATGTCGGCAGCCTGGACGGGCGCGACCGGCAGGCATTGCGCCGTCTGCGACGCATCGTCGAGGGCGAGGCCGACAAGGCCGCCCAGGCGCTGGGCTACTACCAGGCTCGTATCCGCAGCCATGTTGACGAAGGTGAGCCGCCGCGCCTGGTGCTGGAGGTCGAGCCCGGCGAGCGTGTACGGCTGCGCACCGTCAATATCCGAATCGAGGGCCCGGCGAGTGACCTGGCTGCCTTTCGCGTGCCCAGCGCCAGCCGTCTGCAGCCGGGCGCCGTGCTCAACCATGGACGCTACGAGGATGCCAAGCGACTGATCCAGAACCAGGCCTCGCGCTATGGCTTCTTCGATGGCCGTTTTTCCCGGCAGAGCCTGCTGATCGACCCGGACGCCGGGGTGGCCGACATCGAGCTGGTGTTCGTCAGCGGGCCGCGCTACCGCCTGGGTGATCTCAGCTTCACCGGCGACTTCCCCTTCGACGAAGCGCTGCTGCGGCGCATGGCGCCGTTCGAGGCGGACACGCCCTATGACTCCGAACTGATCGCCGAGCTGTACCAGGCGTTGCAATCCAGCGGCTACTTCGAATCGGTACGGGTCGATGCCATCCCTACGCAGGCCGATCAGCAGCGCATTCCCGTCACGGTGGCGCTGCAGGTGCGCGAGCCGCGCTCCATGGGGCTGGGCCTGGGTTTCTCCACCGACGTCGGGCCGCGCCTGCGGGCCAACTGGACGCGCCACTGGCGCAACCCGCAAGGGCATAGCTATGGCATAGAAAGCGAGCTGTCGGCGCCACGGCAGAACGTCGGGCTGTGGTACGACATACCGGGCGATCCGCCGCTGACGGACAAGCTGCGCCTGGCGGGTGGCTATCAGTACGAGGAACTGGCCAGCAAGGACAGCCTCAGCCGCCTGCTCAGCCTGGGGCCGGAATGGCACAGCCAGCGCTCCGGAGGCTGGCAGCGGGTGCTCTCGCTCAAGTGGCAGCGCGAGGAGTATCGCCTGGGCGACGATTCCGGCCTCAGTACCCTGCTGATGCCGGGCGCCAGCTATTCGTTGCTGCGCAGCGACAACCGGCTCGATCCGAATCAGGGCTATCGCCTGCAGTTCGACCTGCGTGGTGCCGTGGACGGGGTGCTGTCCGACGCCAACGTACTGCACGGCAACGTCATGCTCAAGGGGCTGACCACGCTGTTCGACAACCATCGCCTGCTCGGTCGCGTGCAGTTCGGCGGCACCGAGACCAACGGCTTCACCGCCGTGCCGCCGTCCTTGCGCTTCTTCGCCGGCGGCGACCAGAGCGTGCGGGGCTACGACTACCAGACCCTGTCGCCGGAGAACAACCAGGGCGACAAGATCGGCGGCCGCTACCTGTTCGCCGTCAGCGCCGAGTACCAGTACAGCCTCACGGACAAATGGCGCCTGGCGACCTTCATCGACCAGGGCAATGCCTTCAACTCGCTGGAGCTGCCAACGCTGAAGACCGGGGTCGGCTTCGGCGTGCGCTGGGTGTCGCCGGTCGGGCCGCTGCGCCTGGACCTGGCCCACGCCCTGGATGACGATGGCGGCATCCGCCTGCATTTCTCCATGGGGCCCGAGCTATGACGCGGCGCCTGCTGAAAGGCCTGCTGGCCGCTTCACTGGGGCTGCTGCTGGTACTGGGCGCCACGCTGGCGGGGCTGCTCGGTACGCAGGGAGGCAGTCGCTGGCTGCTGGCCCAGGTGCCGGGGCTCGAGGTCGAGCACTTCAGCGGTCGTCTGGGTGGCGCCTGGCAGGCTGAACATGTGCGCTGGCAACAGGCGGATACGCAGCTGCAGTTGCAGCGAGTGGACTTCGCTTGGTCACCTTCCTGCCTGCTGCGCCTGACCCTGTGCCTCGACCGCGTGCATCTCGAGCAGGCCGTGCTGAGCGTGCCGCCGAGCGAGGCGAGCGCCGCACCGCTGCGCCTGCCGAGCCTGAAACTGCCCCTGCGCCTGCAACTCGGAGATGTCCGTCTGGGTGAGCTGCGCCTGGACGGGCAGTCGCAATTGACGGAGTTGCAGCTGATCGGCAACTGGAACGAGCAGGGCGTCGATCTGCAGCGCCTGACGTTGCAGCGTGACGACCTGCAGCTGGAGGTCAGCGGTCAACTGACGCCACAGGGCGACTGGCCGCTGACCCTGAGCGGCCGCCTGCAACTGCCGCAGGTCGATGACAGGCCCTGGCAGGTCGCCTTGCAGGTGGCGGGCGAGCTGCAGGGCACCCTGCAGCTCAGCGCAGACAGCAGCGGCTACCTGGATGCGCGCATTCAGGGCAAGGTGCAGGCGCTGGCCGAGCAGCTGCCGGCGGAACTGCATCTGAGCAGTCGCGAGTTTCAGGCCAGCAGCGCCTTGCCGGCGACCCTGCAGCTGCGCGACCTGGACCTGCAGGCCAGGGGCGATCTGGCTGCCGGCTATCGCATCGACGGCACGGCCAGCCTGCCGGCCGAGCAGGCGCCCATGCCGGTGCGGCTCAGCGGCCGCGTCGATGCCCAGGGGGCGAAGATCGACGCGCTGCGCATCCAGGCCGAGGAGCAGCATGTACAGCTCGACGGCACACTGGACTGGAGCGACGTGTTCAGCATCGATGCGCGACTGGACTGGCAGGACTTTCCCTGGCAGCGCCTCTATCCGCTGGACCAGCCGCCCCCGGTGGCGTTGCACCGCCTGCAGGCCGAGATGAGTTTCAGCGAGGGCAACTACCTGGGTAACTTCAGCGCACAGCTGCAGGGGCCGGCCGGTGAGTTCAGCCTGAGCAGCCCGGTCAGCGGCGATCTTGGCCAGGTCAGTCTGCCTCAGTTGCAGCTGGTGGCCGGGCAGGGACGAGCTGAGGGTGTGGTCAGGCTTGGCTTCGCCACGGGCATCGACTGGCAGGCGATGCTGCAGCTCAGCGAGTTCGACCCCGGCTACTGGCTGGCGGAGATGCCGGGCACGCTGGCAGGCCCGCTGAACACCTCGGGGCGTTTCGCCGCGGACGTGTTGCAGGCGCGCGCCGATATCGACCTCAACGGCCGTCTGCGCGGCCAGCCTGCGCAGCTCCAAGTGCAGGGGGCCGGGAGTGGCGAACACTGGCAGCTGGATCGGCTGTCGGTGCGCCTGGGCGACAACCGCATCAGCGGCCAGGGCGCGCTCGAGCAGCGCTTGCGTGGCCAGCTGGATGTGGCGTTGCCACGTCTCGGGCAGCTCTGGCCCGGCCTGCAGGGGCAGTTGCAGGGGCGCCTGGCGCTGGCCGGCAGCCGGCAGGCTGCACAGGGGCAGTTGGCCTTGACCGGGGAACGGCTGGCATTCGGCGAGCCCAGCGTGCGTCGCCTGCAACTGGATGCGACGCTGGATGCCCGGCAGCAGGCGGGCATCGCCTTGAACCTGCGGGGTATCCGCATTGGCGACACCCTGCTCGGGCGCTTGCAGGCCGAAGCGCGTGGCGACCTACAACGCCAGGCGCTGCAGCTGGACCTGCAAGGGCCGCTGCTGACACTGGCGCTGGCGCTGGATGGCCGGCTCGGTGAACAGGGCGACTGGCGAGGGCGTATCGCCAGCGGCCGTGTCCAGAACGGTGGCCAGGACTGGCAGCTGCAACAGGCCGCCGGCCTGGAACGCCTGGCCAGCGGCCGGCTGAACCTGGGTGCACACTGCTGGCAGTCCGGTGCGGCCAGCCTGTGTGGTGGCGAGCAGCGGCTGATGCCGCAGCCCAGTCTCGACTGGCGCCTGCAGGACTTCCCACTGGCCAGCCTGCAACCCTGGCTGCCCGAGGATTTTGCCTGGCAAGGGCAGCTGGCCGGCCGGCTCAAGGTCGATCTGCGCGAAAGCGGCCCCAATGGCGAGATCACCCTCGACGCCGGTGCCGGCACCCTGCGTATCCGGCAGCCGGAGCAGGAGCAGTGGCTGGATTTCCCCTATGACAGCCTGCGTCTGGAGAGCAGCCTGCGCCCGCAACGGGTCGACAGCCAGCTGCGTTTCCTCAGCGAGCGCCTGGGTGAGCTGTCGCTGCAGGCGCGGATCGACCCACGGCCGCAGAGCAAACCGATCAGCGGCGAGTTCCGCCTGAGCGGCTTCGACCTGGCCGTGCTGCGCCCCTTCGTGCCAATGGCGGAAACACTCGAAGGCCGCCTGCAGGGCGCTGGCAGGCTGGCGGGCGGGTTGCTGGCGCCGCAGATCGATGGCCAGTTGCGTCTGCAGGGCGGTGCGCTGTCCGGCAGCGCGTTGCCGGTGAGCCTCGAGGCGCTGCAGGTGCAGGCGCTGATTGCCGGCGAGCAGGTGCAGCTGTCCGGCAACTGGCGCAGTGGGGAGCAGGGCAGTGGCCAGCTCAACGGGCAACTGAACTGGGCCGCCGGGCTGAGCGCGGAGCTGACCCTGCTGGGTCAGCACCTGCCGGTCAAGGTGGAGCCCTACGCCGAGCTGGAGGTCGAGCCCGACCTGCGCCTGCAGTTGCGCGAGCAGCATCTGGCCGTCAGCGGCAAGGTGGGCGTGCCGCGTGGCCTGATCAGCGTGCGCGAACTGCCGCCGTCCACGGTGAAGCTGTCCGGCGACGCCCGGGTGGTCGGTCGCGAGGAACCGCTGGCCGAGCAGGGCCTGGGCATCGCCATGGACGTCGACGTCGAGGTCGGCCAGGACAGGCTGGCCTTCAGCGGCTTTGGCCTGAGCGCCGATCTGCGCGGCCGCATGCACATCGGCGACGACCTCGACACCCGTGGTGAACTGGACCTGGTCAATGGTCGCTACCGCGCCTACGGTCAGCGCCTGACCATCCGCCGCGCGCGCCTGCTGTTCACCGGGCCGATCGATCAGCCGTTCCTCGATGTCGAGGCGATTCGCCGCGTGGACAACGTGGTGGCCGGCATTCGCCTGTCCGGCAGTGCCGAACAACCCAGCACCACGGTATTCGCCGAGCCGGCCATGAGCCAGGAGCAGGCGTTGTCCTATCTGGTGCTGGGGCGGCCGATGGGGCAGGGCAGCGGCGACAACAACATGCTTGGTCAGGCGGCCCTGGCGCTGGGCCTGGCGGGTAGCAGTTCGCTGACCACCAGCCTGGCAGGCAGCCTGGGCATCAAGGACTTCCAGCTGGATACCGAGGGCAGCGGCCTGACCACCAGCGTGGTGGCCAGCGGCAACCTCACCGACCGCCTCAGCCTGCGCTATGGCGTGGGGGTGTTCGAGCCGGCCAACACCATCGCGCTGCGCTACGAGCTGACCCGCCGCCTGTATCTCGAGGCGGCCAGTGGCCTGGCCAGTTCGCTGGACCTGTTCTACCGGCGAGACTTCTGATTTTTGCTATATCCCTACATGCTCGCAGGTGTATCGGCCGCGCTTCTGCGCTAGTCTGGACGGATGGTCGGGCCGTGACCTGCCATTCGACAGGGCGCTCGTCAGTGTGCCGCCCAAGTCACCTATCCGCCCTTCAACTCCCTGAACGATAAGGAAAATTCCCATGGCGCAAGTCACTCTCAAAGGCAACCCGGTGCAGGTCGACGGCCAGCTGCCGCAAGCGGGCCAACAGGCTCCGGCCTTCAGCCTGGTCGCAGGCGACCTGAGCGACGTCACCCTGGCCAGCCTGGCCGGGAAACGCAAGGTGCTGAACATCTTCCCGAGTGTCGACACGCCGACCTGTGCGACCTCCGTGCGCACCTTCAACGCCGAAGCCAGCCAGCTGAACAACACCGTGGTGCTGTGCATCTCCGCTGACCTGCCGTTCGCCCAGGCGCGTTTCTGCGGTGCGGAAGGCCTGGAAAGCGTGGTCAACCTGTCCACCCTGCGCGGTGCCGGCTTCCTCAAGGATTACGGCGTGGCCATCGCCAGTGGCCCGCTGACCGGCCTGGCCGCGCGCGCCGTGGTGGTGCTCGACGAGAACGACAAGGTGCTGCACAGCGAGCTGGTTGGCGAGATCGCCGACGAGCCGAACTATGCCGCTGCCCTGGCCGTGCTGAAGTAAGTCGCCAGGCGTCACCTGAAAACGGCCTGCTCTGCAGGCCGTTTTCGTTGCTGCCGCAAAAGGCGTCCGCCTTGCTGGCCAATCTCCGGCCAAGGCCGGACGCAAACAGTTGGTTACGTAAGCGCAGCGTAAATAGCCGGTAAATGGGCTTTGCTTGACGCGGGCGAGTGCTTATCGTGCCGACTCCCAGAAAAAGTGATCCCACGCCTGCCATGTCGAACGTTTCTTCATCCCCCTCGAATACCTCTCGCCAGTGGCTGATCGGCCTGGCACTGCTCGCTTTGTCGCTCGTCCTGCTGTGGTGGTTCTGGCCGAGCGAGCCACAGAAGCAGCAGATGGGGCGGGGCCGCTTCGGTGACACGGGCCCGGTCCCGGTGCGGGTGGCGCCGGTGGTGCAGGGTGACTTCGCCATCGAACTCAAGGCGCTCGGCACGGTGACCTCTTACAACACGGTCAACGTGCGTTCGCGCGTCGACGGCGAGCTGGTCAAGGTGCTGTTCGAGGAGGGCCAGCAGGTCAAGGCTGGCGACCTGCTGGCAGTGATCGACCCGCGTCCTTATCAGGTGGCGCTGCAGCAGGCACAAGGCGCGTTGCAGGAAAACCAGGCGCAACTGAAGAATGCCGAACTGGACCTTCAGCGCTACAAGGGACTCTACGCCGAAGACAGCATCGCCAAGCAGACCCTCGACACCCAACAGGCGCTGGTCAACCAGTATCGTGGCAGCCTGCAGAGCAACCAGGCCGACGTGGCCACGGCCAGGCTGAACCTGGATTTCACCCAGATCCGCGCGCCCATCGCTGGACGCCTGGGGTTGCGCCAGCTGGACCTCGGCAACCTGGTCAGCAGCGGCGATACCACGCCGCTGGTGGTGATCACCCAGGCCGACCCGATCGCGGTGATCTTCACCATTCCCGAAGGGGACCTGCCGGCGGTGCTCAAGCGCCGCAACGAAGGCGCGACCCTGGCCGTCGAAGCCTGGGATCGCGGTGAGCGCCTGCGCCTGGCCGAGGGCGTGCTGGAGAGTCTGGACAACCAGATCGACACCGCCACCGGCACGGTCAAGCTCAAGGCGCGTTTCGCCAACGCCGAGCAAATGCTGTTCCCCAACCAGTTCGTCAACGTGCGCCTGCGCGTGGAAACCCGCGAGGCCGCCACCATCATTCCGTCGGCTGCCGTGCAATTCGGTACCCAGGGCACCTTCGTCTACGTGGTCGACAGCGACAGCAAGGTCAGTGTGCGCCAGGTGACGATCGCCGCCAGCGATGCCGAGCGCAGCATGGTGGCTGGAGGCGTTCAGCCCGGTGAGCGTCTGGTGCTCGAGGGCACCGACCGCCTGCGCGACGGCAGCCAGGTCGAGGTGATCGACGCCAGCGCCACGCAGGCCGGCGACGCGGCAGGCAAGGGCAAACCGGGCAAGGCCGCAGCGCGGAACGACGCATGAACATCTCGCGCCCGTTCATCCTGCGGCCGGTCGCCACCACGCTGTTGATGGTGGCGATCTTCCTCAGCGGCCTGATCGCCTATCGCCTGTTGCCGGTGTCGGCCCTGCCGGAAGTGGACTACCCGACCATCCGCGTGCTGACCCTCTATCCAGGCGCCAGCCCGGACGTGATGACCAGCGCCGTGACGGCGCCGCTGGAGCGCCAGTTCGGGCAGATGGCCGGCCTCAAGCAGATGTCCTCGACCAGTTCCGGCGGCGCCTCGGTGATCACCCTGCGCTTCAACCTGGACGTGTCGCTGGCGGTTGCGGAGCAGGAGGTGCAGGCGGCGATCAACGCGGCGAGCAACCTGCTGCCCAGCGACCTGCCGGCGCCTCCGGTGTACAACAAGGTCAACCCGGCCGATACCCCGGTGCTGACCCTGGCGGTCAGTTCGACCACGCTGCCGCTGCCGCAGATCAATGACCTGGTCGATACCCGCCTGGCGCAGAAACTGGCGCAGACCAGCGGCGTGGGCCTGGTGACCCTGGCCGGCGGGCAACGTCCGGCGGTGCGCATCCGGGTCAATCCCGAGGCGCTGGCGGCCTATGGCCTGAGCCTGGCCGACGTGCGCACGCTGATCACCGCCAGCAACGTCAACCAGCCCAAGGGCAACTTCGACGGGCCGACGCGGGTTTCGCAGCTCGATGCCAATGACCAGCTGAAGTCGGTGGACGAGTACCGCGAGCTGATCCTCACCTACCAGGACGGCGCCGCGCTACGCCTGAAGGACGTCGCCGAGATCGTCGATGGCGCCGAGAACGAGCGCCTGGCGGCCTGGGCCAATCGCAACCAGGCGGTGCTGGTCAATGTCCAGCGCCAGCCCGGCGCGAATGTGATCGACGTGGTCGACCGCATCCAGACGCTGCTGCCACACCTCACCGAAGGCCTGCCGGCGAGCGTCGAGGTCAAGGTGCTCACCGACCGTACGCAAACCATCCGCGCCGCCGTGCGCGACGTGCAGCACGAACTGCTGCTGGCCATCGCTCTGGTGGTGATGGTGACCTTCCTGTTCCTGCGCAAGCTGTCGGCGACCATCATCCCGTCCATCGTCGTGCCGCTGTCGCTGATCGGCACCTTCGCGGTGATGTACCTGGCCGGCTTCACCATCAACAACCTGACGCTGATGGCGCTGACCATCGCCACCGGTTTCGTGGTCGACGATGCCATCGTCATGCTGGAGAACATCGCCCGCCATCTGGAGGAGGGCGAGACGCCGCTGAACGCCGCGCTCAAGGGCGCCCGGCAGATCGGTTTCACCCTGGTCTCGCTGACCCTGTCGCTGATCGCCGTGCTGATTCCGCTGCTGTTCATGGCCGATGTCGTCGGCCGCCTGTTCCGCGAGTTCGCCATCACCCTCGCGGTGGCGATCCTGATTTCCCTGGTGGTGTCGCTGACCCTGACGCCGATGATGTGCGCACGCCTGCTCAAGGTGGAACGGCCCGAGCAGGAAGGGCGCTTCTACCACCTGGCGGGCGGCTTCATCGATGCCATGATCGAGCGCTACGGGGTGGGTCTGTCCTGGGTCTTGCGGCATCAGGCGCTGACCCTGCTGGTGGCCGTGGCGACCCTGGGCCTGACCGTGCTGCTCTACCTGGCGGTGCCCAAGGGCTTTTTCCCGGTGCAGGACACCGGCGTGATCCAGGGCATCTCCGAGGCGCCGCAGTCGGTGTCCTTCACTGCCATGAGCGAGCGCCAGCAGCGCCTGGCCGATGTGATCCTGCGTGATCCGGCGGTGGCCAGCCTGTCGTCGTCGATCGGCGTGGACGGCGACAACCCGACGCTCAACAGCGGGCGCCTGCTGATCAACCTGAAGACCCATGCCGAGCGCGATGTCACCGCCAGCGAGGTGATCGAGCGGCTGCGTCCGGAGCTGGCGAAGGTCCCCGGTATCGAGCTGTACATGCAGCCGGTGCAGGACCTGACCATCGAGGATCGCATCAGCCGGACCCAGTTCCAGTTCACCCTGGAGTCGCCGGACAACGACCTGCTGGAAACCTGGACACCGCGCCTGGTCGAGGCGCTGCGTGAAGAGGAAGCGCTGACCGACGTCGCCAGCGACCTGCAGAACCGTGGCCTGCAGGTGTACCTGGACATCGACCGCGACGCCGCCGCGCGCCTCGGCATCAGCGTCGGCGATATCGACGATGCGCTGTACGACGCCTTCGGTCAGCGCCAGATCAGCACCATCTATACCCAGGCCAGTCAATACCGCGTGGTTCTGGAAAGCCGTGACGGCGGGCGTATCGGCCTGGCCGCGCTGCGCCAGATCCATGTGCCCACCACGGATGGCCTGCAGGTGCCGCTGTCGTCTCTGGCGCACATCGAGGAGCGTCCGGCCAGCCTGCTGGTCAACCACATCGGTCAGTTCCCCGCCGTGACCCTGTCGTTCAACCTGGCGCCCGGCGTTTCGCTCGGCGAAGCCGTGGCGGTGATCGAGCGCGTCGAGCAGGACATTGGCCTGCCAGGCGGCATCAACACCCAGTTCCAGGGGGCGGCCGAGGCGTTCCGTGCGTCGCTGTCATCGACCCTGCTGCTGATCCTGGCGGCCATCGTCACCATGTACATCGTGCTCGGCGTGCTCTACGAGAGCTACATCCACCCGATCACCATTCTCTCCACGCTGCCGTCGGCCGGGGTCGGCGCCTTGCTGGCCCTGCTGCTCACCGGCAACGACCTGGGGCTGATCGCGATCATCGGCATCATCCTGCTGATCGGTATCGTCAAGAAGAACGCGATCATGATGATCGACTTCGCCCTGGAGGCCGAACGCAATCAGGGCATGGCGCCGCAGGACGCCATCTACCAGGCGGCCCTGCTGCGTTTCCGGCCGATCCTGATGACCACCCTGGCGGCGCTGTTCGGTGCCATTCCGCTGATGCTGGCCTCGGGCTCCGGTGCCGAGCTGCGCCAGCCGCTGGGCCTGGTGATGGTCGGCGGCCTGCTGCTCAGCCAGGTGCTGACGCTGTTCACCACGCCGGTGATCTATCTGTACTTCGATCGGCTGTCGCGCCGCGTCAGCGGGCGCAGCGGCGCCGGGGTGTCGGTATGAGCGGTGCCGGGCTTTTCCTCCCCTCTCTCGCTTGCGGGAGAGGGGCCGGGGGAGAGGGTGGGTATCGCGTCGCGTTGGTGACCCTCTCCCCAGCCCTCTCCCATGAATGGGAGAGGGAGCAGAGCGTGTGCCCATGAATCTCTCGGCCCCCTTCATCCGTCGCCCGGTGGCGACCTTGCTGCTGAGCCTGGCGATCATGCTGCTCGGTGGCGTCAGCTTCGGCCTGCTGCCGGTGGCGCCGCTGCCGCAGATGGACTTTCCGACCATCACCGTGCAGGCCAGCCTGCCTGGCGCCAGCCCGCAGATCATGGCCTCCACCGTGGCCACGCCGCTGGAACGCTCGCTCGGCAGCATTTCCGGCATCAGCCAGATGAACAGCCGCAGCAGCCAGGGCAGCACGCGGATCATGGTGCAGTTCGACCTGGACAAGGACATCAATACCGCGGCCCGCGAAGTACAGGCAGCGATCAACGCGGCCCGTGACCTGCTGCCCAGCGGCATGCGCACCATGCCCACCTACCGCAAGATCAACCCGTCGCAGGCACCGATCATGGTGCTTTCGCTGACCAGCCCGAACCTCGACAAGGGGCAGCTGTACGATGTGGCCTCGACCATCCTCGCGCAGAAGCTGGCGCAGGTCGGTGGCGTGGGTGAAGTCCAGGTCGGCGGCAGCTCCCTGCCTGCCGTGCGCGTGTCGCTGGAGCCGCGCCTGCTCGATCACTACGGCATCGCCCTCGACGAGGTGCGCCAGACCATCGCCTCCAGCAACGCGCTGCGTCCCAAGGGGGCGGTGGAGGACGAGCAGCGTCGCTGGCAGGTGCAGGCCAGCGACCAACTGGCCAAGGCCGCCGACTACATCCCGATGATCATTCGCTATCAGGATGGCGCCGCCGTGCGCCTCGGCGACGTGGCCACGGTGACCGATGGCGTCGAGGACCGCTACAACAGCGGCTTCTACAATGACCGCGAGTCCGTGCTGCTGGTGATCAACCGGCAGAGCGGGGCGAACATCCTGCAGACCATCAGCGATATCCGCGAGCAACTGCCGGCGTTGCGCGAGGTGATCCCCGCCAGTGTCGAGCTGCAGGTGGCGATGGACCGTTCGCCGGTGATTCGCGCGACCCTGCATGAAGCCGAGCAGACCCTGCTGATCGCCGTCGGCCTGGTGATCCTGGTGGTGCTGGCGTTTCTCGGGCGCTGGCGGGCGGCGCTGATCCCGGCGCTGGCGGTACCGGTTTCGCTGATCGGCAGCTTCGCCGCGATGTACCTGCTGGGGTTCTCGCTCAACAACCTGTCGCTGATGGCGCTGATCATCGCCACCGGCCTGGTGGTGGACGATGCCATCGTGGTGCTGGAGAACATCGCTCGCCACATCCACGATGGCGAAACACCCATGGCGGCGGCCCTGAAGGGTACGCGCGAGGTCGGTTTCACCCTGCTGTCGATGAACCTGTCGCTGGTGGCGGTATTCATTTCCATCCTGTTCATGGGCGGCATCGTCGAGCGCCTGTTCCGCGAGTTCTCCATCACCCTCGCGGTGGCGGTGGTGATCTCCCTGCTGGTGTCGCTGACCCTGACGCCGATGCTCTGCGCGCGCTGGCTCAGGGCCGAGGACGAACAGTCGCGCAGCCGCCTGCAGCAATGGGGCGACCGCGTGCAGAGCCGGGTGCTGGCCGTCTACGGGCGTACGCTGGACTGGGCCCTGCGCCATTCGCTGCTGATGCTGCTGAGCTTCATCGCCACCATCGCGCTCAACGTCTACCTGTTCGTCAGCATTCCCAAGACCTTCATGCCGCAGCAGGACACCGGCCAGCTGATCGGTTTCATCCGTGGCGACGACGGCCTGTCGTTCCAGGTCATGCAGCCGAAGATGGAGGCCTTCCGCAAGGCCGTGCTGGCCGACCCGGCGGTGGACAGCGTGGCGGGCTTCATCGGCGGCAGCGGTGGCATCAACAATGCGTTCATGATCGTGCGGCTCAAGGCCATCGGTGAACGCGGGCTGTCGTCGCAGGCGGTGATCAACCGCCTGCGCAGGGAAGTGCCCAAGGTGCCCGGTGGCCGCATGTTCCTCATGCCGGATCAGGACCTGCAGATCGGCGGGCGCGAAGGGCGCAGTTCGGAGAATGAATACATGCTGCTCTCCGATGATCTCGATGCGCTGCGCGAGTGGCTGCCCAAGGTGCGCGAGGCGTTGCGGGCGCTGCCCGAACTGACCGACATCGATGCCAACGAGAACGAGGGGGCGCAGCAGATACGCCTGGTAGTCGACCGTGAGACGGCGAAACGCCTGGGCGTGGACATGGTCATGATCACCTCGGTGCTCAACAATGCCTTCAGCCAGCGCCAGGTGTCGACCATCTACGAAGCGCTCAACCAGTACAGCGTGGTCATGGAAATCGACCCGCGCTATGCGCAGTACCCCGAGGCGCTGGATCAGATCCAGCTGATCACCGCCGACGGCGCGCGCGTGCCGTTGTCCACCTTCGCCCACTGGGAACGCAGCCTGGAGGAGGACCGGGTCAACCACCAGGGGCAGTTCGCCTCCGAGAACATCGGTTTCGCCCTGAGCGAAGGCGTGAGCCTGGACCAGGCCAGCCGGGCGATCGACGATGCGGTGGCGCGGCTCGGCCTGCCCACCGAGGTGCAGGGCACCATGGGTGGCACGGGCGCCGCCTTCCAGCAGACCCAGGGCAACCAGCCGTTGATGATCCTGCTGGCGCTGGTGGTGGTGTACATCGTCCTCGGCGTGCTCTACGAGAGCTACGTGCATCCGCTGACCATCCTCTCCACGCTGCCTTCGGCCGGTGTCGGGGCCTTGCTGGCGTTGCAACTGGTGGGGATGGAATTCAGCCTGATCTCCCTGCTGGGGCTGTTCCTGCTGATCGGTATCGTCAAGAAGAATGCCATTCTGATGGTCGACCTGGCGCTGCAGCTCGAGCGCGGCGAACGGCTCGGCCCGCAGGAGTCCATCCGCCAGGCCTGCCTGCTGCGCTTCAGGCCGATCCTGATGACCACGCTCGCCGCCATTCTCGGTGCCTTGCCCCTGGTGCTCGGCAGCGCCGAAGGCTCGGAGATGCGCCAGCCGCTGGGCATCACCATCGTCGGCGGCCTGGTTCTCAGCCAGTTGCTGACGCTCTACACCACCCCGGTGGTTTACCTCTATTTCGACCGCCTGCGCCATCGCGTCAATCGCTGGCGCGGCGTGCGTACCGATGCTTCGTTGGATAATCCGCTATGAAACCCGTCCAGTTCCCAGATGTTTTTCCTCCTGCTCGTGCGCTCCGGGCCGGGCGCCTGCCGCGTTCCTGCAGCCTGATCCTGCTGCTCGGGCTGCTGGCGGGCTGCGCCCTCGGCCCGGACTATCAGCGCCCCGAACTGAGCACGCCGGTACAGTTCAAGCAGGTCGAGGGCTGGACCTCGGCGGCCCCGGCCGATGCCCTGGCGCGCGGCAACTGGTGGGCCCTGTACGGCGATGCCGAGCTGAACGCGCTGGTCGAGCGCCTGCAGCTGTCCAACCAGAACCTGGCGGCGGCCGAGGCCCAGTACCGCCAGGCGCGCGCACTGGTGCGCGGCGCCCGGGCCAGCTTCTACCCGACGCTGTCAGGCAGCGCCGGGGTCACGCGTTCGGGGCAGGGCGCCTCGGGGACGAACAGCGGCACCAGCGCATCGGGCATCAGCAAGAGCTATGACCTGAGTCTCAGCGCGGCGTGGGAACTGGATATCTGGGGCAAGCTGCGCCGTGGCCTGGAGGCCAGCCGCGCCGAGTTCGAGGCCAGTGCCGCGGATCTCGCCGCCGCGCGCCTGAGCCTGCAGGGCGAGCTGGTGCAGAACTACCTGCAACTGCGGGTGCTCGACGAGCAGTCGCGCCTGCTCGATGCCACGGTCGCCGCCTATGCGCGCTCGTTGCGCCTGACCGAGAACCAGTACCGCGCCGGTATCGTGCCGAAATCCGACGTGAGCCAGGCCACCACCCAGCTCAAGAGCACCCAGGCCCAGGCCATCGACCTGCAATGGCAACGCGCGCAGCTGGAGCATGCGATCGCCGTACTGGTGGGGGGCAGCCCGGCGCAGTTGTCGATTGCGCCGCGCGAAAGCCTGCCGGCCTTGCCGGCGATACCGCTGGCGCTGCCCTCGCAACTGCTGGAGCGTCGTCCCGACGTGGCTGCCGCCGAGCGCCGGGTGATGGCCGCCAACGCGCAGATCGGCGTGGCCGAAGCAGCCTGGTTTCCCGATCTCAGCCTCTCCGCCACGGGCGGTTATCGCGGTAGCAGCTTCGCCGACTGGATCGAGGTGCCCAACCGCTTCTGGTCGCTTGGCCCACAGCTGGCACTGACCCTGTTCGACGGTGGCGCACGACGGGCCGAACTGGAACGCAGCGAGGCCGCCTACGACCAGACCGTGGCCGAGTACCGCCAGGCCGTGCTGGACAGCTTCCGCGAAGTGGAGGACTACCTGGTGCAGTTGCGCGTGCTGGAGCAGGAGAGCGGGGTGCAGCAGGAGGCGCTGGATGCCGCGCGCGAAGCACTGCGCCTGATCGAGAACCAGTACCGTGCCGGTACCGTGGACTACAACAGCGTGGTCACCGTGCAGGCGACGGCATTGAGCAACGAACGCTCGAACCTCACGCTACTGGGCAATCGCCTGCTGGCCAGCGTGCAGCTGATCGCGGCACTGGGCGGCGGCTGGCAGGTCGAACAGTTGCAGGAGCAGACGTCCTCGACTGACTGACGAGGCGCAGCAGTGGGCGTGGCGGGAATCCGCCACGCCGCTTTCGCATCACTTGTGCTGCTTGCGATTCACGGTCTGTGCGGCCTTGATCACGTCGCTGCCGATCACCGATTCGAACTGCTGCCACACCGGGCGCATGGCGTTGCGCCAGGCTTCGCGTTCCTCGCCGGTGAGGGTGATCACCTGGCTGCGGCCGGAGTCGATGATGCGCTGGCGATCGGTCTGGTTGGCGGCCTCCGCCTGCTGGTTCACCACGTAGGTCACTTCGTCGATGATGGCTTCCAGTTCGGTGCGGATGTGGTGCGGAATGCTGTACCAGAAGCGCGAGTTGCTCACCAGCATGTAGTCCAGCACGCCATGGTTGGTTTCGCTGATGAAGGGTTGCACCTCGTGCAGCTGCTTGCTGTAGATGTTCGACCAGGGGTTCTCGGCGCCTTGTACCTGGCCACTCTTGAGCGCGTTGAAGACTTCGGCGAAGGGCAGTTTCTGGCTGCTCGCGCCGATCTGGCGGAACTGCGCCTCCAGCACCGCCGAAGGCTGAATGCGGAAGCTCAGGCCGTTGGCATCGCCTGGCGTGTGCAGCGCGCGGGTTGCCGAGAGCTGCTTCATGCCGTTGTGCCAGTAGGCCAGGCCGACGATGTTGTGATCTTCCATGGAGCGCAGTAGCTGGCGGCCCTTGGAGCGCTTCTGGAAGCGGTTGACCGCCTCGATGTCGTCGAACAGGAACGGCAGATCGAAGACCTGCAGTTGCTTGGTGTATTGCTCGAACTTGGCCAGCGACGGTGCCAGCAGCTGGACTTCGTCCTTCTGCAGGGCTTCGAGCTCGTTGGCGTCTCCATAGAGGCTGGAATTGGGGTAGACCTCGACCGTTACCTTGCCAGCCAGGCGTTCCTCGACCAGTTGCTTGAACAGCAGGGCGCCCTGGCCTTTGGGCGTGCCATCGGCAACGACGTGGGAGAACTTGATCAGGATAGGTTCATCGGCCAGTGCCGGGTTGGCACTGAAGGCGGCTAACGCCAGGGCGCAGGTGGCCAGGGCGCGGACTGGATTGAACATACTGCTTCCTTTTCTTCTTGTCGGTTTGGGCGCTCGTTTCGGCAGCCCTGTGTTGGTCGACTCTGGCACGCAATGACGGCAAGGGGTGCGGCAGTACCCGATACCCGACCAGAGTTGAAGTCCTGCATGGCAAGGCTTATGCCAGTGTGGCGAATATCCGCCAGAGTGCCTGGGATGGTGAAAAGGCTGTGATCCAGCGCACATTAGGTGGCGGATAACCGCCATGTGCCCGGGAAGACACAGCGGAAACTTGCCGGTGCGCAACGTATCCAGCAGCCCTGCTATCCTGTGCCGCTCCCTCTGTCATCCAGGAGCGCCCCGATGAGTTGGTCCGCCACGCAGTATTCCCTGTTCGAACGCCAGCGTACCCGTCCTGTCCAGGATCTCCTGGCGGCTGTGCCCCGCGAGGGCATCGAGCAGGCGGTGGACCTGGGCTGCGGCCCCGGCAATTCCACCGCGGTGCTGCAGGCGCATGCCCCCGAGGCGCGCATCGTCGCCATCGACAGCAGCGAGGACATGCTGCGCGCGGCGCGTGAACGGCTGCCGCAGGTCAGCGTGCAGCTGGCGGATATCCAGCACTGGCAGGCCGACATCGCGCCGCAGCTGATCCTGGCCAACGCCTCGCTGCAGTGGCTGGACGATCACGCGCAGCTCTACCCGCGTCTGCTGGCCCAGCTGGCACCGGGCGGCTGGCTGGCGATCCAGACGCCGGACAACCTGCAGGAACCGGCGCATCGCCTGGCCAGGGAAGTGGCGGCCGATGGTCCATGGGCAGCGCGTATCGGTCATGTGCAGCACCCCGAGCGGCACACTGCGCAGGCCTATTACGACATCCTCGGCGCGCATGCCAGCGAGCTGGATATCTGGCGCACCACCTACTTCCATGTGCTGGACGACGCCAGGGCGGTGGTCGAGTGGTTCAAGTCCACTGCGCTGCGGCCGTTCCTGCAGCCGCTGGATGCCGAGCAGCAGGCCGCCTTCCTGCAGCGTTACCAGGCGGCGATTGCCGAGGCCTACCCGCAGCAGGCCGATGGGCGCGTGCTGTTGCCGTTCCCGCGTCTGTTTCTGGTGGCCCGGCGCTAGCGCTACAGGCTGTCGCGATTAAGCCCGCAGTGCTGCAGTGACTTTTCCCGGCGAGCCTGAGAAGAAAAAGCCCCGCATCTGCGGGGCTTTGGCTTACTGCGCGAGGGCGACCAGTCCGGCCTGTTGCACCAGTTCCAGCAACGGCTGCGGATACACGCCGAGGAAGAAGGCGAGCAGTGCGACCACCAGCAGCATGATGCCGCCGGCGCGCTGGCCCCAGTCGAAGGGGGCGTCGTGGCGATGCAGGTTGGGTTCGCGCATGAACAGCGTGACCATCACCCGCAGGTAGTAGAACACGCCGATGGCACTGCCCAGCACCATGGCACCGAGCAGCCACCACAGCTGCGCCTCGACACCGGCGGCGATCACGTAGAACTTGCCGATGAAGCCGGCGGTCAGCGGAATGCCGGCCAGTGACAGCATCATCACCGTGAGCACGGCGGTCAGGTACGGACGGCGCCAGAACAGGCCCCGGTACTCGTACAGCGCATCGGCATCGCGGCCGCTGTAGGGCGTGGACATCAGGGTGATCACGCCGAACGCGCCGAGGCTGGTCAGCACATAGGTGGCCAGGTACACGCCGATGGCTTCCACGGCCAGACCCTGGCTGGCGACCAGCGCCACCAGCAGGTAGCCAAAGTGGGCGATGGAGGAATAACCGAGCAGACGCTTGAGGTTGTTCTGCAGCAGCGCCAGCAGGTTGCCGAACAGGATCGAGGCGATGGCGATCAGCGTCAGCAGTTCGTTCAGCCAGCCGCCAGCGGTGGCCGGTGAGATCTGGTACAGGCGCAGCAGCACGGCGAACACCGCCACCTTGCTGGCGGTGGCGAGGAACGCCGCTACCGGCGCCGGCGCGCCTTCGTAGACATCCGGCGTCCACAGGTGGAAGGGCACCAGCGACAGCTTGAACGCCAGGCCGATGAGCATCATGCCGATGCCGATCTGGACCAGCAGGGTGCTTTCCCGCGCCAGGCTGACGCCGAGGTCGGCGAAGGCCAGGTTGCCGGACTCGGCGTACAGCAGCGCCATGCCGAACAGCAGGAAGGCGCTGCCTGCCGCCGACAGCACCATGTACTTGATCCCGGCTTCCAGCGAGCGCTTGTTGAAGAAGGCGTAGGCGATCATGCCGTAGGTCGGCACCGACAGCAGTTCCAGGCCGATGAACAGCCCGGCCAGGTGTTGCGCGCTGACCAGCACCAGGCCGCCGGCAGCGGACAGCAGCACCAGCAGGTACAGCTCCTCGCGGTTGCCCGGGTAACCCTTGCCCGACTCGCCGCCCAGGTAGGCGTGGATCAGCGTGATGCAGGCCAGGCTGGCGGCCAGCACCAGCGCCATGTAGTAGCAGGCGAAGTTGTCGACCAGCAGCAGGGGAGTGACCGCCAGCGGCGTGACCTCCAGGGTCGGAATCAGCGACAGCAGCGCCAGGTTCAGGCCCACCACCGAGAGGATGAAGGTCAGGGTGTGATTGCGCTTGGCGGCGATGGCCAGCATCACCACCACCACGGTGAGGCTGGTCACCAGCAGCGGCAGCAGGGCAATCAGGTGTTGCAGGGTGAATTCGACAGCGTGATGTTCCATGAGTCTCTAATCCTTACCCTACCGGCCCGAGGCGAGTTGATCGAGGGCGCCAGCCAGCCACTGCTGCACGCCATGCATGCTGGCAGCGGAGGTGTCGAGCACCGGTTGCGGGTAGACGCCAAGCAGAATCAGCAGTGCCCCGAGGCCAAGTACCATGGACAGCTCGCGGGCTTTCAGACCGGGCAATGCCGCCTCCTGCCGCACCGGGCCGAAGTACGCGCGGTGAATCATCGCCAGGGCATACACCGAGCCGAGCACCAGGCCGCAGGCGGCCAGTACCACGACCCAGGGCGCACTCGGGAAACTGCCGATCAGGATGAGGAACTCGCCGACGAAGTTGCCGGTGCCCGGCAGGCCCAGCGCCGCGGCGGCGAAGAACAGGCTGATGGCCGGCAGCCAGGGCATGCGCGCCCAGATGCCGCCCATCTGGCTCAGGTCACGAGTATGCAGGCGCTCGTAGAGCTGGCCGCAGAGGATGAACAGTGCCGCGGCGGACAGGCCGTGAGCGACCATCTGCACCACCGCGCCCTGCAGCGCGATCTGGCTGCCGGAGTAGATGGCGATGAGCACGAAGCCCATGTGCGAGACGCTGGAGTAGGCCACCAGGCGCTTGATGTCGGTCTGCGCGAAGGACAGCAGGGCGCCGTAGACGATGGCGAACACGCCGAGCCACTGAGCGATCGGTGCGAACTCCGCCGAGGCGTTGGGGAACAGCGGCAGGGCGAAGCGCAGCAGGCCGTAGGCGGCGGTTTTCAGCAGGATGCCGGCGAGGTCCACGGAGCCTGCGGTCGGCGCCTGGGCGTGGGCGTCGGGCAGCCAGGAATGCACCGGTACCACCGGGAACTTCACCGCGAAGGCGACGAAGAAGCCGAGCATCAGCAGGTACTCGGTGCCTGGCGCCAGTTCGGTCTGCAGCAGGTCGGCGTAGTTGAAGCTGAGCACGCCGGTCTGGTTGAAGTGCACGAACACCAGGGCGAGGATCGACACCAGCATGACCAGGCCGCTGGCCTGAGTGAAGATGAAGAACTTGGTGGCGGCGGTGATGCGGGTGCGGCCGTCGCTGCCGCTGTGACCCCAGAGCGCGATGAGGAAGTACATCGGCACCAGCATCATTTCCCAGAAGAAGAAGAACAGGAACAGGTCGACGGCGAGGAACACGCCGACCACGCCGCCGAGAATCCACATCAGGTTGAGGTGGAAGAAGCCGACGCGGTTCTGGATCTCGTTCCACGAGCAGAGCACCGAGAGCACGCCGAGCAGGCCGGTGAGCGTCACCATCAGCACCGACAGGCCGTCCATCGCCAGGTGGATGGTTATCCCCAGACGCGGGATCCAGTCGATGACGAATTCGTGGGCCCAGCGCGGGCCGCCGTCCGGGGCTGGCGCCAGGGTGAAATCACCGCTGACCCACAGCCACAGGCTCAGGCCGAACAGCAGGCCCATGGTGATCAGGGCGATCCAGCGCGGCAGGACGTGGCCGAAGCGCTCGCCTTGCCAGCACAGCAGGCCGCCGATGAAGGGGATCAGGATTAGCCAGGGCAGAATCATCAGGCTGTTTTCCTTAACTCAAAAATAGGATGGCGGCGAGCACCAGCACGGCGCCCCCGGCGATCGAGGCGGCGTACCAGCGCACCTGACCGGTTTCGCTGCGTACCAGCGCGGCATTGCCGCCGCGCGCGAGCAGCGGGATCAGGCCGATGCTGCGGTCGATCGGATCGCGGCGCAGCAGGTGGCAGAGCAGCAGGTAGGGGCGCACGAACAGCTTGTCGTAGAGCCAGTCGAAGCCCCAGGCGGCGAACCACCAGGCGCTCAGCAGGCGACCCGGCGCGCTCTGCGCCACGGCACTGGCGAAGCGGCGCTGGCCGAGGAAGAGCAGGGCGGCGATGACGATGCCGCTGACCGCGATCAGCCCGGACAGCAACTCCAGGCTGTGCTTGGCCTCGCCACCGGCATGCCCGGCGCTTTCCGGCAGGACGCCGGCCAGCGGTGGGGTGATCCAGGCGCCGATGAAGGTCGACAGCACGATCAGCACCAGCAGCGGCAGGTTGTGGGCGATGCCATGGCCGGCATGGGCCTCGGTCTTCTGCTCGCCGTGGAAGGCGATGAAGATCAGGCGGAAGGTGTAGATCGAGGTCAGGAAGGCGCCGGTCAGCCCCGCGTAGAGCAGGCCACCGTGGCCGCTGGCGAAGGCTTCCCAGAGGATTTCGTCCTTGGAGTAGAAACCGGCCGTCAGCAGCGGCAGCGCGGCCAGGGCTGCACCGCCAACGACGAAGCTGGCGTAGGCCAGTGGCAGTTTCTTCCACAGGCCGCCCATCCTGAAGATGTTCTGCTCGTGGTGGCAGGCATGGATCACCGCACCGGACGCCAGGAACAGCAGGGCCTTGAAGAAGGCGTGGGTCATCAGGTGGAAGATCGCCGCGTCCCAGGCACCGACGCCCAGGGCGAGGAACATGTAGCCGATCTGGCTCATGGTCGAGTAGGCGAGGATGCGCTTGATGTCGGTCTGCACCAGCGCGGCGAAACCGGCCAGCACCAGGGTCACGCCGCCGACGATGCCGACCAGTTCGAGAATCTCCGGGGTCAGCAGGAACAGGCCATGAGTGCGCGCGATCAGGTAGACGCCGGCAGTGACCATGGTCGCCGCGTGGATCAGCGCCGACACCGGGGTCGGACCGGCCATGGCGTCGGCCAGCCAGGTCTGCAGCGGCAACTGCGCCGACTTGCCCACCGCGCCGCCGAGCAGCATCAGCGTGGCCAGCCACAGCCAGGTGTCGCCCGCGACGTAGCGCTGCGGTGCCAGCACCATCAGCTCCTGGATGTTCAGGGTGCCGAGGTTGAGGAACAGCAGGAACAGGCCGATCATCAGGAACACGTCGCCGATGCGGGTGACGATGAAGGCCTTGAGCGCGGCGTTACCGTTGGGCACGTGCTTGTAGTAGAAGCCGATCAGCAGGTACGAGCACAGACCCACGCCTTCCCAGCCGAAGAACAGCACCAGCAGGTTGTCGCCGAGCACCAGCAGCAACATGCTGAAGATGAACAGGTTGGTGTAGGCGAAGAAGCGCGAGTAGCCTTCCTCGCCACGCATGTACCAGCTGGCGAACAGGTGGATCAGAAAACCCACGCCGGTGACCACGCCGAGCATGGTCACGGACAGGCCGTCCAGGTACAGGGTGAAGCTCGGCGCCAGGCCTTCGACGCTCATCCACTGCCACAGGGTCAGGCTGTAGGCGCCTGAAGCCGGTGGGTTGCCGAGGAAGGCGGCGATCACCCAGGCGGCGCTGGCAGCCGCCAGGCCGATGGAGCCGACGCCGATCACTGCGCTGGTGTTTTCCGACAGGCGTCCGCGCGAGAAGGCCAGCAGCAGCCAGCCGAGCAGCGGGAAGAATAGAGTCAGGGCTAGAAGGTTCATCCGCGCATCTCGCTGGCAGCGTCGATATCCAGGGTGTTGAAGCGGCGATACAGCTGCAGCAGGATCGCCAGGCCGATACTGGCCTCGGCGGCTGCCAGGGTGATCACCAGAATGAACATCACCTGGCCGTCAGCCGCACCCCAGCGGGCGCCGGCGACGATGAAGGCGAGCGCTGCGGCGTTCATCATCACTTCCAGGCTCATCAGGATGAACAGGATGTTGCGCCGCACCATCAGCCCGACCAGGCCGATGCAGAACAGCACGCCGGCCAGGGCCAGGCCGTGCTCCAGGGGTATACCGGTCATGCTGTGGGCTCCTTGGCGTCATGGCGGCCCAGGTGGTAGGCGGCGACCAGGGCGGCGAGCAGCAGCATCGAGGCCAGCTCCACCACCAGCAGGTAGGGGCCGAACAGGCTGATGCCGACGGCCTTGGCTTCGACCGTGGCATGGCCGATCTGGGCATCGCTGACATGGCTGAGCAGCACGTAGAGCAACTGCCCGAGCAGCAGGGCGCTGAGAATGGCCGGACCGACCCAGATGCCGGGCGTCAGCCACCTGCGTTCCTGATCGGCAGCGGCCGGGCCGAGGTTGAGCATCATCACCACGAAGACGAACAGCACCATGATGGCGCCGGCGTAGACGATGATTTCCAGCGCGCCGGCGAAGGGCGCGCCAAGGGCGAAGAACACCATCGACACCGCCAGCAGCGAGACGATCAGGTAGAGCAGGGCATGCACCGGGTTGGTGTTGGTGATCACCCCCACCGTCGATGCCACCGCCACGCCGGCGGCGAAGTAGAACGCGAATTCCATTACAGGCTCCTCACGGTAGCCCGCGCACGGTGGCGGGCGAGGGGCAGGGAAAGTGATATCAGCATCATGGCAGCAGTCCCTTGACGTTGATCGGCTCGGCCTCGTCCTGCGCGGCGCCCTTGGGCTTGCCGGCGATGGCCATGCCGGCGACGCGGTAGAAGTTGTAGTCCGGGTTCTTGCCGGGGCCGCTGATCAGCAGGTCTTCCTTCTCGTACACCAGATCCTGGCGCTTGAACTCGCCCATCTCGAAGTCGGGAGTGAGCTGGATCGCCGTGGTCGGGCAGGCTTCCTCGCACAGGCCACAGAAGATGCAGCGCGAGAAGTTGATGCGGAAGAACTCCGGGTACCAGCGACCGTCATCGGTCTCGGCCTTCTGCAGCGAGATGCAGCCTACCGGGCAGGCCACGGCGCACAGGTTGCACGCCACGCAGCGCTCTTCGCCGTCGGGGTCGCGGGTGAGGACGATGCGGCCACGGTAGCGCGGCGGCAAGTAGACCGGCTCTTCCGGGTATTGCAGGGTGTCACGCTTGCGAAAACCATGGCTGAAGACCATGGCCAGGCTGCGTAGCTGGGTGGCGGTGCCGACCAGCACGTCCCAGATGTATTTGAACATTGCGTTTCTCCTTACTGGGCCGCGGCCAGCACGAATGCGCCGGTCACCAGCAGGTTGATCAGGGTCAGCGGCAGGCAGAACTTCCAGCTGAAGGCCATGACCTGGTCATAGCGCGGGCGTGGGATCGACGCGCGCAGCAGGATGAAGATCATGATGAAGAAGGCCGTCTTCAGCGCGAACCAGAAGAACGGGATCTGCGGCAGGATGCCGAACGGGCCATGCCAGCCACCGAAGAACAGCGTCACCAGCAGGGCCGAGACGGTGACGATGGCGACGTACTCGCCAACGAAGAACATGCCCCACTTCATCCCGGCGTATTCGATGTGGTAACCGTCGGCCAGCTCCTGTTCGGCTTCCGGCTGGTCGAACGGGTGACGGTGGGTCACGGCGACGGCAGCGATGAAGAAGGTACAGAAGCCGAAGAACTGCGGAATGATGAACCACAGGTTCTGCGCCTGGTAATCGACGATGTCGCGCATGTTGAACGAGCCGACCTGCGCCACCACACCCATCAGTGCCAGGGCCAGGAACACCTCGTAGGAGATGGTCTGGGCCGACGCGCGCAGGCTGCCGAGCAGGGCGAACTTGTTGTTGCTCGACCAGCCGGCGAACAGCACCGCGTAGACCGAAAGGCCGGCCATGGCGAAGAAGAACAGGATGCCGATGTTCAGGTCCGCCACCCCCCAGGTCGGGGTGATGGGGATGATGGCGAAGGCCATCAGCATCGCCGAGAAGGCGATCATCGGTGCCAGGATGAAGATGAACCTGTCGGCGAACGGCGGCGTCCAGTCCTCCTTGAAGAACATCTTGATCATGTCGGCGGCGATCTGGAACATGCCGAACGGCCCGACGCGGTTGGGGCCGTAGCGGTCCTGCCACCAGCCGAGCAGGCGCCGCTCGATGAAGCTCAGCAGCGCACCGCAGACCACCACCACCAGCAGGATGACGATGGCCTTGAGTACGGCGATGACGATCTCGATCAGTTCGGGCGTCAACCAGCTCATTGTGCGGCCTCCTGCAGCAGGGTCACGCTGGCACCGGCGAGCGTCGCCGGAATGCCCGGCAAGCCGAGCGGCAGGCCGACCAGGCCGACGCCCAGATCGTCACGCACCTGCAGCGGCAGGCGCAGGGCCTGGCCGTTGACGCGCAGGGCCAGCAGCGCACCGTCGTTCACCCCAAGGCGAGCCGCCTCGTCGCGGGCCAGGGCCACATAGGGCTCGGGCATGCGTTCCTGGATGGGTTTGGCGCGCGCGGAGTTTTCCTCGCTGCCGAACAGGTGGTGCAGCGGCGCCACCTGCCAGGTACCGGCCGCCGGGTTGAACGCAGCGTTCACCGCGAACCAGGGCAGCGCGTTGCCAGCGGCCTCGAGCAGACGCACGCCGGGGTCGCCGGCGCGCAGGTGACCACCGACCTCGTCCTGGAACTTGTTCCAGGCCTGCGGCGAGTTCCAGCCCGGCGACCAGGCGAACGGAATCTGCTGCCGGTCTTCCTTGCTGCCGGCGTAGCCTTCCATGGAGAAGGCGAAGGCCGAATCCTGATCCTGCGGCTGACGCGGCTCGTGCACGCTGATGTTGGCGCGCATGGCGGTGCGACCGCTGTAGCGATGCGGTTCGCGCGCCAGCTTGAGGCCCTTGATGCGGAACGCGGCGCTCGGCGCGGCGTCCCTGATGCCGGCCAGCAGCGGGTTGCTGGCGGCGCAGGCGTCGGTGACCTGGTCCAGCTGCGTCCAGTCCACGGCCTTGCCCTGCAGGGTGCTGTGCAGCGCGTGCAGCCAGCGCCAGCCCTCGCGGATCAGGATGTTGCTGTCGTAGTAACTCGGCTCATAGACCTGGAAGAAACGCTGGGCGCGGCCCTCGAGGCTGACCAGGGTGCCGTCGCCCTCGGCGAAGCTGGCCACCGGCAGTAGCAGGTGGGCGCGTTCGCTGGTCGCGGTGCGCTGGTGGTCGGCGACGATCACGCTCTGCGCGGCAGCCAGCGCGGCGTCGACCTTGGCAGCATCGGCGCGGCGGTACAGGTCGTTCTCCAGCACGATCACGGCATCGGCCTGGCCGCTGCTCAGGGCCAGCAGCGCGGCGTCGACGGATTCGCCGCCGAGCAGGGCCAGGCCCAGGCTGTTGGCCTCGGGCACCACCAGGCTCAGCGAGCCGTTCTTCTCACGGTTCTTCAGGGCGCTGGCGATGTTGGCGGCCGCTTCGATCAGGGCCTTGTCGCCCAGCGAGGCACCGGACACGATCAGCGGGCGACTGGCGTTGGTCAGCGCAGCGGCGATGCGCTGTACCAGCTCGCGCGCCTCCGTTTCCAGGCCGTCCACGGCCGGGGCGCTGGGGTCGATGGCGTGGGCCACGGCGAAACCGATACGGGCCAGATCGGCCGGCGCGGCATGCACGCTCTCGGCGGCGACGTCATCCAGGCGGGTCTCGCCGACGCTGGCGATGAACAGGGGATGCCGGGCGTGCTGGGCGACGTTCTGCACGGCTGCCATGTGCCAGTCCTGGATGCGTGCGCCGGCGGCGATCTCGGTGGCCTTGCCCTTGACCGCCTGGCGCAGGGCCAGGGCCAGGCGCGCGGCGGTCTGGGTCAGGTCTTCGCCGAGGACGAAGATGGCGTCGTGCAGCTCGACATCGCGCAGCGTCGGCGTCGGCAGCGGGCCGTTGCGCAGGATGTCGCGGATCAGGCGAATGTTGTCCAGCTCGGCGGCCGCGATGCCACTGTAGTAGTGCTCGGCACCGACCAGTTCGCGCAGGGCGAAGTTGGCTTCGAGGCTGGCGCGCGGCGAACCGATGCCGATCACGCGCTTGCCCTTGAGCAGCTCGGCGGCCTTGTCCAGCGCGGCATCGATGCCCAGCGGCTGACTCCCCAGCAGTGGCTGGCGCGGGCGATCCTCGCGGTTGACGTAGCCGTAGCCGAAACGGCCGCGGTCGCAGAGGAAGTACTGGTTGACCGAGCCGTTGAAGCGGTTCTCGATCCGGCGCAGTTCGCCGTAGCGCTCGCCGGGACTGATGTTGCAGCCGCTGGAGCAGCCATGGCAGATGCTTGGGGCGAACTGCATGTCCCACTTGCGGTTGTAGCGCTCGGAATGGGTCTTGTCGGTGAACACGCCGGTCGGGCAGACCTCGACCAGGTTGCCGGAGAACTCGCTTTCCAGCGTGCCGTCCTCGACGCGACCGAAGTACACGTTGTCGTGCGCGCCATACACGCCCAGGTCGGTGCCGCCGGCGTAGTCCTTGTAGTAGCGCACGCATCGGTAGCAGGCGATGCAGCGGTTCATCTCATGGGCGATGAACGGGCCAAGCTCCTGGTTCTGGTGGGTGCGCTTGGTGAAGCGATAGCGACGGGCGTTGTGCCCGGTCATCACCGTCATGTCCTGCAGGTGGCAGTGACCGCCTTCCTCGCACACCGGGCAGTCGTGCGGGTGGTTGGTCATCAGCCATTCGACGACGCTGGCGCGGAACGCCTTGGATTCCTCGTCGTCGATGCTGATCCAGGTGTTGTCGGTGGCAGGCGTCATGCAGGACATGACGATACGACCACGGGTGTCGTTCTCGTCGTTGTACTGCTTGACCGCACACTGCCGGCAGGCCCCGACGCTGCCAAGCGCGGGGTGCCAGCAGAAGTAGGGGATATCGAGGCCGAGGGACAGGCAGGCCTGCAGCAGGTTGTCCGCTCCATCGACTTCGAAATCTTTGCCGTCTACGTGGATAGTGGCCATTTCTTTGAGTCTTCGTTTACCCGCTTGCTAAAGCGGCTGGCTAAGGGAATTCGTCTGTTCAGCTCGCGGTCGCCGGCGTGCGGGGCGTGCTCGCCACCTGCGCCACACCGGCCTCGAACTCTTCACGGAAATACTTGATGGCGCTGCCCAGCGGCTCCACCGCACCGGGTGCGTGGGCGCAGAAGGTCTTGCCCGGGCCGAGGAAGTTGACCAGCCCGAGCAGGGTCTGGATGTCTTCGGCGGTACCCTGCTTGCGCTCCAGGGCGCGGAGAATCTTCACGCTCCACGGCAGACCATCGCGGCACGGCGTGCACCAGCCACAGGACTCGCGGGCGAAGAACTCTTCCATGTTGCGCAGCAGGGAGACCATGTTGATCGAGTCGTCCACCGCCAGCGCCAGGCCGGTGCCCATGCGCGTACCGACCTTGGCGATGCCGCCAGCGTACATCTGCGCCTCGAGGTGCTCGGGCAGCAGGAAACCGGTACCGGCGCCGCCCGGCTGCCAGCACTTGAGCCGGTAGCCGTCGCGCATGCCGCCGGCATGCTCCTCGAACAGTTCGCGCGCGCTGACGCCGAACGGCAGCTCCCACAGGCCGGGGTTCTTCACCTTGCCGGAGAAGCCCATCAGCTTGGTGCCATGGTCTTCGCTGCCCGGACGGGCGAGGCTCTTGTACCAGTCGACACCGCCAGAAACGATGGCGGGCACGTTGCACAGGGTCTCGACGTTGTTGACGCAGGTCGGCTTGCCCCACACGCCGACGGCAGCGGGGAAGGGCGGTTTGGCGCGCGGGTTGGCGCGGCGGCCTTCGAGCGAGTTGATCAGCGCGGTTTCTTCGCCACAGATGTAGCGCCCGGCGCCGGTATGCACGAACAGCTCGAAATCGAAACCGGAGCCGAAGATGTTCTTGCCCAGCAGACCGGCAGCCTTGGCTTCCTCGATGGCGCGGTTGAGGTTGGCGGCGGCGTCGACGTATTCGCCGCGCAGGAAGATGTAGCCACGGTAGGCCTTGAGCGCGCGAGCCGAGATCAGCATGCCTTCCACCAGCAGGTGCGGCAGCTGCTCCATGAGCATGCGGTCCTTCCAGGTGTTGGGCTCCATCTCGTCCGCGTTGCACAGCAGGTAGCGGATGTTCAGGGATTCGTCGGCCGGCATCAGGCCCCACTTCACGCCCGTGGGGAAGCCTGCACCGCCGCGGCCCTTGAGACCGGATTCCTTGACGGTCTGCACGATGTCGGCCTGGGCCATCTCGGTCAGCGCCTTGCGTGCGGCGGCATAGCCGTTCTTCGCCTGGTACTCGGCCAGCCATACCGGCTGGGCGTCGTCGCGCAGGCGCCAGGTCAGCGGGTGGGTCTCTTCGCTGCGGGCGATGCGGTTGGCCGGGCCGCTGGAGGTGAGGGTCTTCATTTGTAGTCCTCCAGCAGCTTGGCTACGCCGTCCGCTCGAACGTCGCCGAAGGTGTCGTCGTCGATCATCACGGCCGGGGCCTTGTCGCAATTGCCCAGGCAGCACACCGGCAGCAGGGTGAAACGCTCGTCGGCGGTGGTCTGGCCGAGGCCGATGCCGAGCTGTTGCTGCATCTCGGCGAGCACCGACTCATGGCCACCGATGTAGCAGGTCATGCTGTCGCATACGCGGATGACGTGGCGGCCGACCGGCTGACGGAAGATCTGGCTGTAGAAGGTGGCGACGCCCTCGACGTCGCTGGCGGGGATGCCGAGGATCGCGCCAATGGCATCGGCGGCGCCGTCCGGCACCCAGCCGCGCTCCTTCTGCACGATCTTCAGCGCCTCGATGCTGGCGGCGCGCGGGTCTTCGTAGTGATGCATCTCGTGCTCGATGGCCGAGCGTTCGGTTTCGCTGAGGACGAAACGGTCTGTCTGGATTAGCGTGCTCATGATCAGCGGTCCACGTCGGCCATGACGAAGTCGATACTGCCCAGATAGGCAATCAGGTCCGCCACCATGCTGCCGCGAATCACTGCGGGGATCTGCTGCAGGTGGGCGAAGCTGGGGGTGCGAATCCGGGTGCGGTAGCTCATGGTGCTGCCGTCGCTCGTCAGGTAATAGCTGTTGATGCCCTTGGTCGCCTCGATCATCTGGAAGGCTTCGTTGGCCGGCATGACCGGGCCCCAGGAAACCTGCAGGAAGTGCGTGATCAGGGTCTCGATGTGCTGCAGCGTGCGCTCTTTCGGTGGCGGTGTGGTCAGCGGGTGGTCCGCCTTGTACGGGCCTTCCGGCATGTTCTTCAGGCACTGGTCGATGATGCGGATGCTCTGACGCATCTCTTCCACGCGGACCATGCAGCGGTCGTAGGCGTCGCCATTGGCGGCCAGCGGCACCTCGAACTCGAAGTTCTCGTAGCCGGAGTAGGGGCGCGCCTTGCGCAGGTCGAAGTCGCAGCCGGTGGCGCGCAGACCGGCACCGGTGGTGCCCCATTCCAGCGCTTCCCTGGTGTTGTACTGCGCCACGCCGATGGTGCGCGCCTTGAGGATGCTGTTCTTCAGTGCCGCCTTCTCGTACTCGTCGAGGCGCTTGGGCAGCCAGTCGACGAACTCCTTGACCAGCTTGTCCCAGCCACGAGGCAGGTCGTGGGCGACGCCGCCGATGCGGTACCAGGCCGGATGCAGGCGGAAGCCGGTGATGGCTTCGATCACCTTGTAGGCGCGCTGGCGGTCGGTGAAGGTGAAGAACACCGGGGTCATGGCGCCGACGTCCTGGATGTAGGTACCCAGGAACAGCAGGTGGCTGGTGATGCGGAAGAACTCGGCGAGCATCACGCGGATGGTGTCGACCTTCTGCGGCACCTTGATGCCGGCCAGCTTCTCCACGGCCAGCACGTAGGGCAGGTTGTTCATCACCCCGCCGAGGTAGTCGATGCGGTCGGTGTAGGGGATGAAGCTGTGCCAGCTCTGGCGCTCGGCCATCTTCTCGGCGCCACGGTGGTGGTAGCCGATCTCCGGCACGCAGTCGACGATCTCTTCACCGTCGAGCTGCAGGATGATGCGGAAGGCACCGTGCGCGGAAGGGTGGTTGGGGCCGAGGTTGAGGAACATGTAGTCCTCGTGCTCGCCGCCGCGTTTCATGCCCCAGTCCTCCGGGCGGAAGCGCGCGGCTTCTTCCTCGAGCTGCTGCTTGGCCAGGGTCAGGCTGAAGGGGTCGAACTCGGTGGCGCGCGCCGGATAGTCTTTGCGCAGCGGGTGGCCTTCCCAGGTCGGCGGCATCATGATGCGGCTCAGGTGCGGGTGGCCGGTGAAGGTGATGCCGTACAGGTCCCAGACCTCACGCTCGTACCAGTTGGCGTTGGGCCAGATGCCGGTGGCGCTCGGCAGGTTGAGATCGCCCTCGCGCAGCGCCACCTTGATCATCACGTCACTGTTACGCTCCAGCGACATCAGGTGGTAGAACACGGTGAAGTCGGCATCCGGCAGGCCGCGACGCTGGGTGCGCAGGCGCTCGTCGACGCCGTGCAGGTCATAGAGCATCACGTAGGGGCGCGGCAGCTTGCGCAGGCAGGTGAGCACCTCGATCAGGCGCTCGCGGGCGACCCAGAGAACCGGCATGCCGGTGCGGGTGCTTTGCAGGGTGAAACTGTCGTCGCCGAATTGGGCGCGCAGTTCGGCGACGACGTCCTGGTCGTCAGCCTTGTATGGCGGTATGGACACAACGGTGTCTGCAGTCATGGTCTCGGTCGCTATCGAACAACGTAGAAAGTGGGCGTGAGGCTTGCGCAGGCAAGCATCGGCTCAGACTTCGTCAGGGCTACGCAGGTTGGTAACGGCGATTCGCTGCTCGCGGCGCTGTTCCTTTTGCGAAGGCATTTCGGCACGGTAGATGCCTTGGTCGCCTACGACCCAGGATAGCGGGCGGCGCTCCTGGCCGATGGATTCCTGCAGCAGCATCAAGCCTTGCAGGAACGCCTCCGGACGGGGCGGGCAGCCGGGAATGTAGACGTCCACAGGGAGGAACTTGTCCACGCCCTGAACGACCGAGTAGATGTCGTACATGCCGCCGGAGTTGGCGCATGAACCCATGGAGATGACCCACTTGGGCTCCAGCATCTGCTCGTAGAGACGCTGGATGACCGGCGCCATCTTGATGAAGCAGGTGCCGGCGATGACCATGAAGTCGGCCTGACGCGGTGACGCACGAATGACTTCGGCGCCGAAGCGTGCGACGTCGTGCGGTGCGGTGAAGGCGGTGGTCATTTCCACATAGCAGCAAGAGAGGCCGAAGTTGTACGGCCACAGGGAATTCTTGCGCCCCCAGTTGACCGCGCCGTTCAGCACGTCCGAGAGCTTGCCCATGTAGATGTTCTTGTGAACCTGGTCCTCTAGCAGCGGGTCGGAGACGACCTCCCGCTGGCCGATCGGATACGCCTCATTGGGCGCATCGGGGTCGACCCGAGTAAGTTTGTATTGCATCGCCAAAGCCTCATTGTTTTAGCTTCGCCTGCCGTTCACGACGTCCCTGCGGTGCCCAATCGAGCGCGCCGATACGCCAAAGATAGACAAGACCTGCCAACAGAATTGCTATGAAAACTGTAGCTTCGATCAGGCCCGCCCAGCCGCTTTCGCGCACCGAGACAGCCCAAGCGAAGAGATAGAGGGCTTCAACGTCGAAGATCACGAAGAGCATCGCGACCAGATAGAACTTGGCTGACAGGCGCAGACGCGCGCTGCCGGTGGGAAGCATGCCCGACTCGAACGGCTCGTTCTTGCTGCGGCCCCACGCCTTGCTGCCAAGCAGGCTGGAGACGCCGAGCATGAAGGCGATGAGCCCACAGACACCCAGCAAGAAAACAGCGAAAGCCCAGTTCTGGGACATGGTCGTTACCGCATCAGGCATGCCGGTACTCCTTGAAATTAAGGAACGGCTTTTAATTTAGTAGTCGCCTAACGCCATCGAGGGCGCTGACGCAAAGTGTGTATACAATACTATGTGCACGCCAACTGTAAGTAAATTTTTCAGAGAAAAATTATTCTCGCAGTTTGATCATTTCTGTCGAGCTTGTGATTGACAGGCGCCCGCAGTGCCGTTCTTGAGCCTTTCGCTCGTCCCGTCGTCCCCGCAACTATAGCTGGCAACCCCTCGCTGGCAACTTTGCGCCGCAAATTCAGCTGACTAATCTGCCTTATTTCCGTCCCGGATGAGCCGCCGCGAAATGAGCAATTCATTGCCACTTTGGTGTTGGGGCGAAAGCAGCAGGTGCAGGCCCGTGTCATGGGCAAAGGTATAAGCAGAAGCCGCGATTATCACTAAACGATATGCCTTCTCGGGTGTTGCGCCCGCGATCTTGTACTAGCGTGCATGAATCGCCGGAGCGCGATGCATCATTGATCGAGCAGTGCCCACCAACCGCTGGGTCTGCGCTGTTGCCCCTGCCTGGGTATGCCGACCCTTCGTACGAATAACAAGATGAGGGGTTTTGCCATGCCTGTCGCCCAGTCCCTGTCGCGTGTCGTTCCTGTCGTTCTGCTACTCGCCCTGAGTGCGCCTGCCAGCGCCGAGCAGGGCGACTACAGCTTCTGGCAGACCTTGAGCAATCTGGTCTCCCCACCTGGGGCCGACAATCCGGTCACGCCGGCGCAGCGCGTCGGGCCTTATCCGCTGCTGGCCAATCCGAGCGGCTTCAACAGTGGCTTCAATGCTGGCAACTACTACGGCTGGCAGACCATCCAGATGGCGCCGGAAACCGGCGCGGTGTGCGGCAATGGCTCGCCCTACAAGTTCTTCATCAACCGGGTGCCGAATACCCGTAACACCATCGTCTACCTGGAGGGTGGCGGTGCCTGCTGGGACTACGCCAGCTGCAGCGGGCAGGCCGGCATTCGCGGCGCGCGCAACCCCGACGGGATCGCCGACGACTACATGTCGCTGCTCAACCCGGGGGCGAGCCTGGTCAGCCCGTTCGTGGTGCGCCTGCACCCCTGGACGCGGGTGAAGACGCAGAACTGGAACATGGTCTACGTGCCGTACTGCACCGGTGACATCTATTCCGGCGACAAGGTGGCGGTGTATGACGACCCGCAGGGGCAGCAGCAGCCCCTGGTCTGGCATCACAACGGCCTGCGCAACATGCGCGCCGTGGTGGGGTGGCTCAAGGACAACCTGCCGCGCCCCACGCAGATGCTGACCACGGGGTGCAGTGCCGGCGGCGCCGGCAGCCTGACCAACTATGCCAACCTGCGCCAGGACATGGCGCCCAGTCGCGGCTACCTGATCAACGACTCCGGGCCGGTCTACACCGCCCTGGCGGGGGACAACCAGCGCTACCCGTCCTATCCGCTGCAAGCCTTCATTCGTCAGGCCTGGGGCCTGGATGCCGAGCAGGGACCACTGCAGTACCTGCAGGCGCGCCTGCCGGGCTTCGACAGGAGCGACCTGGGCAGCCTCTACCCGGCGCTCTCGAGCAACCTGCCGGGTGATCGCATGGGCCATACACACTTCTGGCAGGACCTGAACTACTCCGCCTATTCCTACGAGCGCTTCTACCCGGAGATCGTCAACGCGCCGGACCAGGCGACCAAGGAAGCGCTGATCAAGCAACGCTGGGCGACCGATACGTCGCGCCTGCGCAGCCAGTTGGCCAGCCTGGGGAATGTCGGGGGCTACTTCCCGCAGTTTCGTGACGTCAACGAAAGCCACTGCACCAGCATCATCGAGTTCGCCAATGCCGATATCCAGGAGCAGAACCTGCAACTGGACAACTTCGTCAGCAGCGTGCTCGACGGCAGCGGGCAAGTGCTGGAAGCATCGGAAAGCAGTGATGTGGCCGACCGCAACAAGCCGTTCAATCTGCTGTATTACCTGCTCGACCAACTGCTCTGAACGGATGATCGGCTAGCGCTGCGGCGCTAGCTGTCGGGGCGCTGTCGATAGTTGCGTTCGCGCGCCTCCTGCAGACGCTGGCGCAGGTACTGATCGCGGGACAGGCCGTCGGGAATGCTCTGCAGGGCCAGCACTTCCTCGACGATGCGCTTCTCCTCGGCCTTGTAGCGTGCGAAGTTCGGGTCGACCCGTTGCGCCTGCCTGGCCTCGCGCTCTGCACTGAGGGCCTGGTAACGCCTGATCAGGGCTTCGGCGCGGCGCTTCTGTTCCTGCTCGTCTGTGCTGACGGCCTTGATCAGGCCGATCTGCAGCAGCAAGGCTTCGCTCAGCGCCAGCTCGCCCCGGCGTTCCAGTGCGTCGACGCCTTCACTCAGTTGCTGCGCTTGCGCCTCGCGGCCGTCAGCGTCGAGTTCGCTGGCGTGCTCGATGAAGCCTCGGTAACGCCGATGGAACTCCAGACGCCGTTCCTGCTGCTGAACTTCGGGTTTCGCCAGCAGTTGCAGCTGCTCCTCGCTGAGGTCGGCGGGGGCTGGCGCGGGGCTGCCTTGCGCGGCTTGTGCTGCGCGCGCCTGCACGGGCTGCGGGGTGGCGGAATGCGGGGTATCAGGACGCTGCCAGTACCAGGCGAGTGTCACGCTGCCCAATACGAGGCAGCTGCCGAACAGCAGGGAAGAGCGAGGCATTGGCAGTCCTTGCACGAGTCGAGTGTGTTCCAGCTTAGAAGCCGCGGCTGCGCCTTGCCTGTTCCATGCGTCGATTGCATGCGCCGCCCCTCGCGCGGTGGCGCGAGAGGGGCGCGGCTGGGTCAGAGCAGCGGCTTGCCGTCGTCGCGGGTGACGATCACGGTGGCCGAGCGTGGGCGGCGACCGGCACCGTCCGGCCAGGTACTGCGGAAGTTCGTCGAGGTCGAGCCTTCACCCGGGTGCTGGATGTTGACGAATAGCGTGCGGAAGTCCGGCGTGGCGGTGATGCCGGTGACCTCGCAACCAACCGGGCCGACCAGGAAGCGCTTGACCTCGCCGGTGACGGGTTCGGCCACCAGCATCTGGTTGTTGCCGAACGGGCCGCTGGCCAGCTGGCTGCCGCTCATGTCGGTCTGGATCCACAGGCGACCGTCGTTATCGAACCAGAGGCCGTCCGGGCTGGCCAGGCGATTGTCGGCGGTCAGCGGTCTGCCGTTGGGGTCGAGACTGTCGCCTTCCGGCCCGGCCAGCAGGAACAGGCTCCAGACGAACTCGCGGCCGGCATGATCGCGGCTCTGCTCGCGCCAGCGGATGATGTGACCATAGGCGTTGGCCGGGCGCGGGTTGGCTGCGTCCACGACGGTGCGCGAGGTGTTGTTGGTCAGGGTGAAATAGATGTCGCCGTTCTGCGGGTTCATCGCCCCCCATTCCGGCCGGTCCATCTTGGTGGCGCCCACGATGTCGGCCGCCAGGCGGGTGTTGATCAGCACCTCGCCCTGGTCGGCGAAGCTGACCCCGGCAGCCCTGCAGGCCGCCTGGAAGGCCTTGTTGCGGATGTCCAGGGCCAGCCATTCGCCCTTGCCATTGGCCTTGAAGCGCGCCACGTAGAGCGTGCCCTCGTCGAGCAGGCTGCCGTTGCTACGCCCCGGAACGTACTTGCCACGGCTGACGAACTTGTAGATGTACTCGTTCTGCGAGTCGTCGCCGGAGTAGCAGACCACCGGGCGCCCCGGCTTGGTCGGGGCGAACACCAGGCCCTCGTGGGCGAAGCGGCCCAGGGCGGTGCGTTTGACCGGTGCGGCTTCGGGGGCGAAGGGATCGATCTCGACGATCCAGCCGAAGTGGTTGGGTTCGTTGCGATAGTCGCCACTGGCGTTGGCGGCCAGGCGGGTGGCGTTGAAGCGCTGAAATTCGTCACCGGCCAGGTGATCCCAGCCGTAGCGGCTGGCACTGCCGACTCCGTAACGCGTCATTTCGCGCGGACGCTCGGCGTCGCCGCTGGCGAAGTAGCCGGCCCAGTTTTCCTCGCAGGTCAGGTAGGTGCCCCAGGGTGTGAAGCCGTTGGAGCAGTTGTTCAGCGTGCCGCGCGTGGCGGTGCCGTCCGGGCTGTAGCGGGTGCTGAGCAGGGCGTGGCCGCGCGCCGGGCCGCTGATCTGCATCGGTGTCGCGCCGGTGATGCGGCGATTGCGGGCGCTGGGCAGTACCTCCCACTGGCCGCGGTTGCGACGAACTTCCACCACCGAAACCCCGTGGGCGTTGATTTCCTTGCGGACCTCGTCGGCGCTGCTGCGCTTGCCGTCGACCAGCGTCGGGCCGTTGGGGTGCAGCAGCGGGGCGTCGATGTACTCGTGGTTGAGGACCAGCAGGCCGTGGTCGCTCTTGTGGCCGCCACCGCGCTGACCATCGATGGGGAAGAAGTGCATGCCGTCGTGGTGCATGCCCACCTGATCGGCCTGATCGGCGGCGCTGTTGCCGGCATTGTCGAGGAATGCCGGGAAGCTGCCGCGAATAGGCGTGCCCCAGGGAATGAAGGGTGTGGCCTTGTAGCCGGCCGGTACGCTGATGGTATCGGCACGGCCGGCCGCCACCGCCGTGAACGGCAGACGCTTGCCGCGTTTCTTCAGGCGTTCGAGCAGGTCCTTGAGCGGATTCCCGGCGGCTTCGGCACTGCCGGGCAGGGCGACGCCGAGGAAGCCCATGACACCGAGTGCCGCACCGCCTGCAACCACCTGGCGGCGGCTCAGTCCGGCCTCGATCAGGTCATTGATATGGGGGTTGCTGGAGGCGTTGCTGAGGGGTTCATCGCCATTGCCGAATAGCACGTCTTGCTCTTGTTCGATACGCACGGTGGGCTCCTTGATTGGGCTGATCGACGGAGCTATGACGCTAATCAAGGAAAACGACGGAATCGTGACAGTGCCTGCGCACTGCCGCACAAATCGGCCAGAAAAGGGCGCTCATGCGCCTGCCCGGCAGGTTGAACGCAGGGGATAAAAAAAAAGCCCCGGCAGGGCCGGGGCGGATTAGGCAAAAGAACTGCTGCGGATGCGTGGTCCGCAGCAGAGAACCGTTCTTAGTGGAACTGGTTCATGGTGTTGTCTTTACCGCTTGCCTTCAGAGCAGCTTCGCCAGCGAAGTACTCCTTGTGGTTGTCGCCGATGTCGGAGCCAGCCATGTTCTGGTGCTTGACGCAGGCGATGCCCTGACGCAGTTCCTGACGCTGAACGCCTTTCACGTAGGCCAGCATGCCCTGGTCGGCGAAGTAGCCCTTGGCCAGGTTGTCGGTGGACAGCGCGGCGGTGTGGTAGGTCGGCAGGGTGATCAGGTGGTGGAAGATACCGGCCTGAGCGGAACCATCGCGCTGGAAGGTGCGGATCTTCTCGTCGGCAACCTGAGCCAGTTCGGTCTCGTCGTACTCGACGCTCATCAGCTTGGCGCGGTCGTAGGCGGAAACATCCTTGCCTTCGGCGGCCATGGCGTCGAACACCTGCTGGCGGAAGTTCAGGGTCCAGTTGAAGGACGGGCTGTTGTTGTAAACCAGCTTGGCGTTCGGGATGACTTCGCGGATGCGGTCAACCATGCCCTTGATCTGGCCAACGTGCGGCTTCTCGGTTTCGATCCACAGCATGTCGGCGCCGTTCTGCAGGCTGGTGATGCAGTCCAGTACGCAGCGGTCTTCGCCAGTGCCCTTGCGGAACTGGAACAGGTTGGACGGCAGACGCTTCGGACGCAGCAGCTTGCCTTCGCGCTTGATCACGACATCACCGTTGCCCAGCTCGGCGTCGGAGATTTCGTCGCAGTCGAGGAAGGAGTTGTACAGGTCGCCCAGGTCGCCCGGCTCTTTGGTCACGGCGATCTGCTTGGTCAGACCGGCACCCAGGGAGTCGGTACGAGCGACGATCACGCCGTTGTCGATGCCCAGCTCGAGGAACGCGTAGCGAACGGCAGCGATCTTGGCGAGGAAGTCGGCGTGTGGAACGGTCACTTTGCCGTCCTGGTGGCCGCACTGCTTCTCGTCGGAAACCTGGTTCTCGATCTGGATGCAGCAGGCACCGGCTTCGATCATGCGCTTGGCCAGCAGGTAGGTGGCTTCCGGGTTACCGAAGCCAGCGTCGATGTCGGCGATGATCGGGACGATGTGGGTCTCGTGGTTGTCGATCTGCGCCTGGATCTCGGCAGCCTTGGCGTGGTCGCCAGCCTCACGGGCGGCGTCCAGGGCGGTGAACAGCAGGTCCAGCTCGCGGCTGTCAGCCTGGCGCAGGAAGGTGTACAGCTCTTCGATCAGGTCGGAGACGGCAGTCTTCTCGTGCATCGACTGGTCCGGCAGCGGGCCGAAGTCGGAACGCAGGGCCGCGACCATCCAGCCGGACAGGTACAGGTAGCGCTTGTTGGTGGTCTTCAGGTGCTTCTTGATCGAGATCAGCTTCTGCTGACCGATGAAGCCGTGCCAGCAGCCCAGGGACTGGGTGTAGACGGACGAATCGGCGTCGTACTCGGCCATGTCCTTGCGCATGATGTCAGCGGTGTACTGAGCGATTTCCAGACCGGTCTTGAAGCGGTTCTGAGCGCGCATACGGGCGACGGACTCTGGGTTGATAGCGCTCCAGCTGCTGCCGAATTTCTCTTTCAGAGCGGCTACAGCCTTGATGTCGTTTTGATATGCGGACATGGTCAATCCTTCAGAAAATGTGTTGGTTGAGCACCGACTACCCACTCAATGCGCGCACGGATGCAGCGGCTGCGGGAGGCTTCCACTTGAACGGCGAGAAAACGGCTGGGGCGAGGATGTACCGCGAGGAGGGGGGATGCAGCTAACAGTTCGGTGACGTCGCCGGTGCGGGTCGGCTCGTGGAAACCTTGGGCACCTGCTGGGCTTTCGATCTGTCTGACGCTAAACGCTTCCCCGTCCCTCAGGACAACTACGTTCCAGTCGCAACCTCGTCGTACGGCCTTGTGGGCTGTTGGGACACGGATCGTCGCGAAGTACTTCGCGGGCGATCTGGAGATCCTTTTCAGGACCCCTGGCTAGCGGGAGCGAGGCCATCATGCCTCTGGTGAAATGCTTCGTCAAACGTTTTGTAGTGGTTTTTTAAAACTACTACATATTCAGTAGGTGACCGGCTGGTCATTGATGGCAGCCCATGGGGCGGGCGTTTCAGGCATTTCGCGGGCTGCGCGCACTGTCCATGCTACGCAGGGCGAAAGGGGCATGCGACTTTGGTCGGGGGTCAGTCGAGGGCTTCGACCTTGAGGCGCAGCGACATGTCTTCGCGGCCTTGCGTGGTGTGACGGCGCAGCACGTCGCGGCCGTCGGAACTGGTTTCCTCGCTGACGCCACCCAGGGTGATCCACTCGCCGAGCCGACCACTGACGCGGGTGTCGGTGCTCTGCACGTCGATCACGTTGGAGCGGCTACTGCTGACGCGGTCACGCTGGCTGCTGATGGTCACGTGCACCAGTTCGCCGGACAGGCTGGCCGTCACGTAGACGCCACGCGTCACGTCGCGATACTGGGTGTCCTGATAGACCTGGCCGTAGGGGCCGGTGCTGGTGGTGGTCAGCGGCACGCTCTGGCCCACCTGGATCAGCGCCGGATAGCCTTCGGTCGCCTGCACCTGCTGGGTGCCGCCGCCACGGCTGTCGGTGCTGCGGCGGATGATGCGCACCTGGTCGCGACCATTCACCTCGCCGCGCCCCACCTGGACCTCGGCGTTGCCGGCGCTGAGCGTGCCGTCGACGCGGTAGCCGCGATCGTTCTGGTAATTGCTGTCGCTGCTCTCCACGGTAATCAGCAGCCGGCGAGGCTGGGTGTCGAGCTGCTGCAGAAGCAGGCGAACTTCGCCGATCTTGCCCGGCGATGCGTTGACGATCAGTTGATTGCCATAGGCGCTGACCCTGCCTTCGTTGCCCAGCATCGACTGCACCACACCGAGCACGTCGTCGGCGGTGCGGTAGTTCAGTGGTATCACTTCGGTCGCCGCATGCAGGGGCAGGCACAGACCAAGGAGCAGGGTGGCGAGCAGCGTGCGCAGGGTCATAGCAGAAAGCTCCGCAGGTCAGGATCGGTGATGCTGGTATCCCAGGCCTGATCGAACTGGGCCTGGCGCTGGCGCACGCGCGCCGGGTCGGCATACAGCGCGTAGCCGGCCTGCTGGTCGAGCTCGGGGCGCAGCAGCAGGCCTCTGTCGTCGGCGATCAGGTAGGCCAGTTCGTCACTGGGATAATCGGGGTTGAGCTTGCGGATATGCAGATTGGACGACAGCCGCCGGGACAGGGTGAGCAGGCGGTGACCATCCTTCACCGCGCGTGTCGGATCGCGCAACAGGATGCGCAGGCGCGCGCGCGGACTGGAGAGCAGGAAGCGGGTGCAGGCCTGCTGCACGCTGCTGTGGTGATACAGCCATGGCTCCAGATCGTCGCTGTACAGGCACAGGCTGCGCTGCGCCTGCTGGATCAGCGCCAGGACGTGGGCGCGGGCCTCCTGCGGCTGGCTGAAGCGCTCCAGGCGCTCGTGCTGGCCGAGGATGAAGGGCGCCGGCTCCCACTGCGCGGCATCTGGCGTGACGGGCTCGGGATTGTGCACGGCAAAACGCCCCGGCGACTCGAATTCGATAGCCGCCAGCTCGCTGGGCGCTTGCGTATCGTCCGTATCGACCGGGGCGTCTTCGTTGTCCATCGCTTCCTCTACTGGCTGGTGCGCACCATGTCCACGTGCGGGATGCCGGCGTCGAGATATTCGTCGCTGACTATCCTGAAGCCTAGCCTTTCATAGAACGGCGTGGCATGCACCTGAGCGGTGAGCATTTGCTGACGCAGGCCGCGCTTTTCCGCCTCGGCGATCACCGCTTGCATCAGCGTCTCGCCCACCTTGAGGCCGCGCCAGTCCTTGAGCACCGAGACGCGGCCGATATGGCCGTCGGGCAGCAGGCGCGCCGTGCCGACCGCGTAGTCGCCTTCCTCGACGAGAAAATGCACGGCATCGGCGTCCTCGGCGTCCCACTCCAGTTCCGGCGGAACGGACTGTTCGGCGACGAAAACGGTGTCCCGAATCCGCCGCAGCTCGGCATTGTCCTTATGCCAGTCCGCCACGCGGACAGTGATCTCACTCATCGGCGAACCCCAGGCTTCCCTGTTTGACCAGTTCCCAGAGCAGGGTACGCCCTTCGTCGTCGGCCAGCCAGGCGCCGAGGTTCTCGACATGCAGCGCGTCGGCGCTGCAGATCAGCTTCAGCAGTTCGCGCAGGCGAGCCGTGACCAGGCGGCTCTGGCCGCTGGCGAACAGCACCAGGTCTTCGCCGACTTCCGACCAGGCCATGCGTGCGCTGGGGTTGCGGATGATGATCGCGCCATCTTCCAGGGCGCCGAGGAAATCCTCTTCACCGATCTCGATGCCGGCGACCAGCTCGGGGTACTTGGGCTCGGTCATGAACTGGCCGAACCAGGTCATCAGCAGGCGCTCGTCACTCATGTGCTCGTTGAGCAGGGCCTTGAGGCGCTCCAGGGCGTCGCGCTGGATCTGGTGCGGATCTTCGCTCGGCTGGATGTCGGCGTCGCTGTAGCGCTCCTCGTCGGGCAGGAACTGGCCGAGGAAATCGGTGAAATGGGTCAGTACTTCGGCAGCGCTTGGCGCGCGGAAGCCCACGGAATAGGTCATGCAATCATCCTCGGCAATGCCGTTGTGGGCCAGGCACGGCGGCAGATAGAGCATATCGCCGGGCTCCAGCACCCACTCATCAGTTGGTTCGAATTCGGCCAGGATCTTCAGATCGGCGTGGGGGAGCAGCGGGCTGTCGGAATCGCACATCTGGCCCACTTGCCAGCGGCGATGGCCATGGGCCTGCAGCAGGAATACGTCGTAGTTGTCGAAATGCGGGCCGACGCCGCCACCGGGGGCGGCGAAGCTGATCATCAGGTCGTCGATGCGCCACTTGGGCAGGAACTTGAAGTCCTCCAGCAGCTCTGCAACCTCGGGCACGAACTGGTCGACCGCCTGAATCAGCAGGGTCCAGTCGCGTTCCGGCAGGTCCTGGAAGGTGTCCTCGTTGAACGGGCCGCGCTGCAGTTCCCAGGGGCGCTCCCCATGCTCGATCACCAGGCGCGATTCGACTTCCTCTTCCAGCGCCAGCCCCGCCAGTTCGTCCGGGCTGATCGGACTCTCGAAATCGGGGATGGCCTGGCGCACCAGCAGCGGTTTCTTCTGCCAGTAGTCGCGCAGGAACTCACGGGCTGTGAGGCCACCCAGCAATTGCAGCGGAGTATCAGGATTCATCGCTAAGCCCTTGAAATAGATAAAAACCTTTAAACAAAAACGCCCGGCTCAGCCGGGCGTCCTCGAGGCTGGTGTCGCTCAGATGCGCTTGGCCTGGGCCACGGCGTTACCGATGTAGCGCGCCGGGGTCAGTTGCTTGAGCTCTTCCTTGGCGGCGGTCGGCATGTCCAGGCCGTCGATGAAGGCCAGCAGGGCCTCGGGGCTGATGCCCTTGCCGCGGGTCAGCTCCTTGAGCTTCTCGTAGGGGTTCTCGATGGCGTAACGGCGCATCACGGTCTGGATCGGCTCGGCGAGCACTTCCCAGCAGGCATCCAGGTCTTCAGCAATACGTTGAGCATTGAGCTCCAATTTGCTGATTCCCTTGAGGCTTGCTTCGTAGGCGATGACGCTGTGGGCGAAACCGACGCCGAGGTTGCGCAGCACGGTGGAGTCGGTCAGGTCACGCTGCCAGCGGGAGATCGGCAGCTTGCTGGCCAGGTGCTGGAAGATCGCATTGGCGATGCCCAGGTTGCCTTCGGAGTTCTCGAAGTCGATCGGGTTGACCTTGTGCGGCATGGTCGAGGAGCCGATCTCGCCCGCGATGGTCTTCTGCTTGAAGTAACCGAGGGAGATGTAGCCCCACACGTCGCGATCGAAGTCGATCAGGATGGTGTTGAAGCGGGCAATGGCGTCGAACAGCTCGGCGATGTAGTCGTGCGGCTCGATCTGGGTAGTGTAGGGGTTCCAGGTCAGGCCCAGGTCACCTTCGATGAACTGGCGGGCGTTGGCTTCCCAGTCGATGCTCGGGTAGGCCGACAGGTGCGCGTTGTAGTTGCCCACGGCGCCGTTGATCTTGCCCAGCAGCGGCACGGCGGCGACTTGCGCGATCTGCCGCTCGAGGCGGTAGACGACGTTGGCCAGTTCCTTGCCCAGGGTGGTCGGCGAGGCCGGCTGGCCGTGGGTGCGCGACAGCATCGGCACGTCGGCGAACTTCACCGACAGTTCGCGAATGGCGCCTGCCAGCTGCTTCATCAGCGGCAGCAGCACGCCGTCGCGACCTTCACGCAGCATCAGCGCGTGGGACAGGTTGTTGATGTCCTCGCTGGTGCAGGCGAAGTGGATGAATTCGCTGACCTTGTCCAGCTCCGGCAGCTTGGCGGCCTGCTCCTTGAGCAGGTATTCCACGGCCTTGACGTCGTGGTTGGTGGTGCGCTCGATTTCCTTCACCCGCTCGGCGTGCTCGACGGCGAAGCTTTCCGCCAGCTCGTTGAGCAGGGCGTTGGCTTCGGCGGAGAAGGGCGCCACTTCCGGGATGCCTTCGTGCGCGGCCAGGCGCTGCAGCCAGCGCACTTCGACCAGTACGCGGCTACGGATCAGACCGTATTCGCTGAAGATGGGGCGCAGGGCGCTGGTTTTGCCGGCGTAGCGGCCGTCGACGGGGGAAACCGCGGTGAGCGAGGAAAGCTGCATGTGGGCGTTCTCGGGCTGTCGGGCTGATCAGTCGTTCGGGTGCCGCGTTGCGTCGGGCCTGCTTGGGTGAAACGGGCCTTGGCTCGCGCGCCAGGACGACCTCTGAAGAAAAGGGCGCATATCATACATGAAAACCAACGCTTCGCCGCCTATGCGCTGCGTCTGGCGACCGATAGCAGGCTGGCGGCGAAAATCAGCGCCGCGCCGAGCAGCGACAGAGTGTCCGGTGTCTCGTCCCAGAGCAGCCAGGCGATGATGCCGCCGAAGACGATGGCCAGGTAGGCGAAGGGGCCGATCAGCCCCGGCGGCGCGAGGCCGTAGGCGCGGGACATGATGATCTGGCTGGCGGTGGCCAGCAGGCCGATGCCGACGAGCCAGCCCAGCTGGGTGGCGTCCAGCGGCTGCCAGCTCCAGGTCAGCGGAATGGCGGAAAACAGCGCGCTGAACAGCGAGAAGTAGAAAACGATGCGGGTGGCCGGCTCGCTGTCGCTCATTTCACGGATGGAAACGAAGGCGAAGGCTGCCAGCAGGCTGGCGGCCAGGCCGATCAGGGCGGCACCCTCGAACAGTGCGGCACTGGGCTTGGCCACCAGCAGCACGCCGCACAGGCCGACGAGGCTGCTGACCAGCATGCGTCGGGTCAGCGGCTCCTTCAGCCAGAGATGGGCGATCAGCGGGGTGAAGACCGGCGCCGAGTAGGTGAACAGCATGGCGTCAGCCAGGGGCAGGTGGGCGATGGCGTAGAAGAAGCAGTACATCGCCGCCAGGCCGTAGGTGGTGCGCCACAGGTGCGACTTGAGGCGAGTGGTGCGCATCGGCGCGACGCCGCGGACCAGGACCAGGGGCAGGAAGAACAGCACGCCGACCAGGTTGCGGAAGAACACCACCGACTCGTTGTTGACGCTGACGGATATCTCGCGAATACCAACGCCGGTAAAGGCGAACAACAGGGCCGAGAGCGCCAGCAGCAGGGCACCCTGGAGGGGTTTGACGCTGCGGCTGGCTGGGCTCATGGTCAGGTGCGCATCAGTTCATAGAGTTCTTTGAGCAGCTTGCCGCGGCTGAATACCAACTGCCAGCGGTGTCCGCCCAGTTGTCGCCACAGGCGTGCCGAACGGATGCCGGCCAGCAGCAGGGAGCGAATCTTCGCGGCATTGTTCGGCTGCTGCAGGAAGCGCATGTCACCATGCACCTGAATGCGCTGGCGGAACGTGCTGATGGTGTCCTGATACAGGCCGCCGCACGCCGCGATGACGTTGTCGTGCACCAGGCCGAAATGTTCCACCTGCTGCTGGATCTGATCGAGACGGCTGCCCATGATCTGCAGCATGTCGTCGCGCTTGTCGAGTTGCCGCTCCAGGCCGATGAGGGCCAGGGAATAGCGCAGCGGTTCGCGCTGCAAGGCGGCCGGATTGCGCTCCAGGGAGCTGATCAGGGCGCGATAGCCGTCACGCAGGTTGAGGTCGTCGCCGCCATACACGTCCAGCGTGCTCTTCGGGTCGCGTACCAGCAGACTGCCGAGCATGCAGCTCATCGAGGCTTCGCTGACCTGGCCGGTGCGGGCGATCTTGTCCGCCAGCACGGCCGCTTCGAACACGGCGCCGAGTGCAACCAGTTGCTCCTGAAGCGGGGTCATTGGGCGCCCTCGTGCCAGGCTTCTGCGCTTTCGATCACGCCGCCGCCGAGGCACACCTCGCCGTCGTAGAACACCACGGACTGCCCCGGGGTGACGGCGCGCTGCGGCTCGTCGAAGACGGCGCGGTAGCCGTTCTCGCTCTGCTCCAGGGTGCAGAGCTGGTCGCGCTGGCGATAGCGCACCTTGGCGGTCAGGCGACGCGGGCTGCTCAGGTCCACCGGGTTGACCCAGTAGATTTCCGAGGCGAGCAGGGCGCGGGAGAACAGCCAGGGGTGTTCGTTGCCCTGGCCGACGATCAGCACGTTGCGCGTCAGGTCCTTGCGCAGCACGTACCAGGGATCATCGCCGGCGTCCTTCATGCCGCCGATACCGAGGCCCTGGCGCTGGCCGATGGTGTGGTACATCAGGCCGTGATGGCGCCCGATCACCTGGCCGTCGGTGGTTTCGATGTCGCCCGGCTGGGCAGGCAAATACTGCTTGAGGAAGTCGCTGAAACGGCGCTCACCGATGAAGCAGATGCCGGTGGAATCCTTTTTCTTCGCCGTGGCCAGCTCGTACTTCTCGGCAATGGCGCGTACCTGTGGTTTTTCCAGCTCGCCAACCGGGAACAGGGTCTTGGCGATCTGCTCGCCGCCGACGGCATGCAGGAAATAGCTCTGGTCCTTGTTCGGGTCCAGTCCCTTGAGCAGCTCGGTGCGGCCGTCGATATCGCGGCGGCGCACATAGTGCCCGGTGGCGATCAGGTCGGCGCCGAGCGACAGGGCGTAGTCGAGGAAGGCTTTGAACTTGATCTCGCGGTTGCACAGGATGTCCGGGTTCGGCGTGCGTCCGGCCTTGTATTCGGCGAGGAAATGCTCGAACACGTTGTCCCAGTACTCGGCGGCGAAGTTGGCGGTGTGCAGCTTGATGCCGATGCGGTCGCATACGGCCTGGGCGTCGGCCAGGTCGTCCATGGCGGTGCAGTACTCGGTACCGTCGTCTTCGTCCCAGTTCTTCATGAACAGGCCTTCGACCTGATAGCCCTGTTCCATCAGCAGCAGGGCGGAAACGGACGAATCGACGCCGCCGGACATGCCGACGATCACGCGTTGGGTGCTAGGTGCTTGCATGGGAATCTGCGAGTGAAGCCTGAAAAGCTGCCGAGTCTACCAGAAAGCCTTGGTCCGCCCCACACGACGACGCGCCGCGTGCGCGGGATCGGCGTTGCCGCCGCGACGGTCAGTCACGGAGCAGCTCCAGTGAGCCGCTGACACCCTGCAGATAATCATCCACGCAGCGCAGTACCAGCTCGCTGCGCCAGCGTTCGGGTTGTGCGGCCAGTTCGTCACGGCTCAGCCAGGTGATGCCGCTGATGTCGCTGTCCAGTTCGCGCGCGGGGTCATGGTGTAGCGGGCGGGCGCTGAAGCACACACGCTGGTAGGTCACGCCGTTGCTTGGCGCGGTGTAGAGGTAGATGCCCAGAAGGCCGGTCAGCTCCACGTCCCAGCCGGTTTCCTCGAGCGTTTCACGTAGTGCGGCTTCGCGCAGCGATTCGTTGGCTTCCAGGTGTCCGGCAGGCTGGTTGAGTACCAGGCGCCCGGCCTTGAACTCTTCGACGAAGAGGAAGCGGCCCTGGTCTTCGATGACCGTGGCCACGGTGATATGGGGTTGCCACTGCATGTCGTTGGCTCCGCAGGGAAGTGTTGAAGGGCAGGGGGTCGCGCTGTAAAAAAGAACCCCGGCACGGGGCCGGGGTTCTTTTCACGCTCAAGCCCTATCAGGCGTTCAGCGAGGCCAGAGCGGCGTTGAAGGTGTTGCTGGGGCGCATCACCTTGCTGGTCAGCTCGGGGTTGGAGCGGTAGTAGCCGCCGATGTCGGCCGGCTTGCCCTGTACGGCAGCCAGTTCGGCAACGATGGTGGCTTCCTGCTCGGTGAGCTGCTTGGCCAGCGGTGCGAAGTGAGCCTTCAGGGCTGCGTCGTCGTCCTGGGCGGCCAGGGCCTGGGCCCAGTACAGGGCCAGGTAGAAGTGGCTGCCGCGGTTGTCGATTTCACCGACCTTGCGCGCCGGGGACTTGTTGTTGTCCAGCAGCTTGCCAGTGGCCTGGTCCAGGGTCTTGCCGAGAACCTTGGCCTTGGCGTTGCTGGTCTTGATCCCGGTTTCTTCCAGGGACACGGCCAGGGCCAGGAATTCGCCGAGCGAATCCCAGCGCAGGTAGTTCTCTTCGACCAGCTGCTGCACGTGCTTGGGTGCCGAGCCGCCGGCGCCGGTTTCGTACATGCCGCCGCCCGCCATCAGCGGAACGATGGACAGCATCTTGGCCGAGGTGCCCAGCTCCATGATCGGGAACAGGTCGGTCAGGTAGTCACGCAGGACGTTGCCGGTCACCGAGATGGTGTCCTGGCCGCGAATCTGGCGCTCCATGCTGGCACGGATGGCTTCGTTGTAGCCCATGATGCTGATGTCCAGGCCGGTCAGGTCGTGGTCCTGCAGGTACAGCTCGACCTTCTTGCGCAGTTCGCAGTCGTGGGCGCGCTCCGGGTCCAGCCAGAAGATGGCCGGAGTAGCGGATTGACGGGCGCGGGTGACGGCCAGCTTGACCCAGTCGCGGATCGGCGCGTCCTTGGTCTGGCAGGCACGCCAGATGTCACCGGCTTCGACTTCGTGCTGCATCAGCACGCTGCCGTCGGCAGCGACGACGCGCATGGTGCCGTCGGCGGTCATTTCGAAGGTCTTGTCGTGAGAGCCGTATTCTTCGGCTTTCTGCGCCATCAGGCCGACGTTCGGTACGGTGCCCATGGTGGTCGGGTCGAACGCGCCGTTGGTTTTGCAGAAGTTGATCATCTCCTGGTAGATGCGCGCGTAGGTGCTCTCCGGCATGACGGCCTTGGTGTCTTTCTGCTTGCCGTCCTTGCCCCACATCTGACCGGAGTTGCGGATCATCGCCGGCATCGAGGCGTCGACGATCACGTCGCTCGGGATGTGCAGGTTGGTGATGCCCTTGACCGAGTCGACCATGGCCATTTCCGGGCGATGGGCGTAGACCTCGTGGATGTCGTGGAGGATTTCTTCCTGCTGCGAGGCCGGCAGCGACTTGATCTTGTCGTAGACGCTGCTGATGCCGTTGTTCGGATTGACGCCCAGTTCCTTGAACAGGTCGCCGTACTTGTCGAACACGTCCTTGTAGTAGACGCTGACGGCATGGCCGAAGACGATCGGGTGGGAGACCTTCATCATGGTCGCCTTGACGTGCAGGGACCACATAACGCCGGTCTCCTTGCAGTCCTGCAGGGTCTTCTCGAAGAAGTCACGCAGCTTGCGGCAGCTCATGAACATGCTGTCGAACACTTCGCCTTCCTGCAGGGCGAGTTGCTTCTTGACTTCGACCTTGCCGTCCTTGCCGACGAACTCGATACGCACGTCACCGGCCTTGGCCATGGTGATCGATTGCTCGCTGGAGAAGAAGTCGCCGCCGCGCATGTAGTCGGCGTGGGACTGCGAGGCCATGCTCCACTTGCCCATGCTGTGCGGGTGCTTGCGGGCGTAGGCCTTGACGGCGGCCGGGGCGCGGCGGTCGGAGTTGCCTTCACGCAGGACCGGGTTCACGGCGCTGCCCAGGACCTTGGCGTAACGCGCGCGAACTTCTTTGTCTTCTTCGCTCTGCGGGTCTTCCGGGAAATTGGGGATGGCGTAGCCCTGTGCCTGCAGTTCGGCGATGGCAGCCTTGAGCTGCGGCACGGAGGCGCTGATGTTCGGCAGCTTGATGATGTTGGCGTCGGCCTGCAGGGTCAGCTCGGCCAGTTTGGCGAGGTCGTCGTCGATGCGCTTGTCGGCGTCCAGGCGGTCGGCAAAGCTTGCCAGGATCCGTCCAGCAAGAGAGATGTCGCGGGTTTCAACGGAGATGTCAGCCGAGGCGGCAAAGGCTTCCACAATGGGCAGAAGCGAGTAGGTGGCAAGGGCTGGAGCTTCGTCGGTGAAGGTGTAGATGATCTTCGAAGGGGTGGACATTTAGGGTTAACTCTCTTCTTTGCTGAGCGCGCATAGAAACTCGACCTGCGCGGGTAGGCGCTTGAGCCCCAGGATGGTGGGGCCGGGTCGAGGACTCGCCGCGGTGATGTTGGATGCACCCGTAGAGTGTCGAGCATTTCGAACCGACAGGCAGTGGTGGCCGTCTACCGGTTGCAAGAGGCTGCTGTCTGGTTCCAGTCAGGTCGCCCCTTATGACTCGTTAGTCACCTAAGCAGTATACCACTGCGGCACCTCGCCGCAGAATGCCCAGTTGAATAAGACCTTCGCACATGTGTCTCGCCAAGCGGTTTGCGCTACTCTCGGGGATGCACACTGTCTAACCACAAGATGGAGTCCAGCATGGGATACCAAAAGATCCAGGTGCCAGCCAGCGGTGACAAAATCACCGTCAACGCCGATATGTCACTGAATGTACCGAACAACCCCATCATCCCCTTCATCGAGGGTGATGGCATCGGCGTCGATATTTCTCCGGTGATGATCAAGGTCGTCGACGCGGCCGTCGAGAAAGCCTATGGCGGCACCCGCAAGATCTCCTGGATGGAAGTTTACGCCGGCGAGAAGGCCACCCAGGTCTACGACCAGGACACCTGGCTGCCGAAAGAAACCCTGGAGGCCGTGCGTGATTACGTGGTCTCGATCAAGGGGCCGCTGACCACGCCTGTCGGTGGCGGCATCCGTTCGCTCAACGTGGCCCTGCGCCAGGAGCTCGATCTGTACGTCTGCCTGCGCCCGGTGCGCTGGTTCGAGGGCGTGCCCAGCCCGGTGAAGAAGCCGGGCGACGTGGATATGGTGATCTTCCGCGAGAACTCCGAAGACATCTATGCCGGTGTCGAGTGGAAGGCCGGCAGCGCCGAGGCGGAGAAGGTCATCAAGTTCCTCACCGAGGAAATGGGCGTCAAGAAGATCCGCTTCACCGACATGTGCGGCATCGGCATCAAGCCGGTTTCCGAGGCGGGCACCAAGCGTCTGGTGCGCAAGGCACTGCAGTATGCGGTCGACAACGATCGTGGCTCGGTGACCCTGGTGCACAAGGGCAACATCATGAAGTTCACCGAAGGTGCCTTCAAGGAGTGGGGCTACGAGATTGCCCGTGAGGAGTTCGGCGCCGAACTGCTCGATGGCGGCCCGTGGATGCAGTTCAAGAACCCGAAGACCGGCAAGAACATCGTGGTCAAGGACGTGATCGCCGACGCCATGCTGCAGCAGATCCTGCTGCGCCCGGCCGAGTATGACGTGATCGCCACGCTCAACCTCAACGGTGACTACCTGTCCGACGCCCTGGCGGCCGAGGTCGGGGGCATCGGCATCGCGCCGGGGGCCAACCTGTCGGATTCGGTGGCAATGTTCGAGGCCACTCACGGTACTGCGCCTAAGTACGCCGGCCAGGACAAGGTCAACCCGGGTTCGGTCATCCTCTCGGCTGAGATGATGCTGCGCCACATGGGCTGGGGCGAGGCCGCCGACCTGATCATCAAGGGCACCAATGGCGCGATCGCGGCCAGGACTGTCACTTATGACTTCGAGCGCCTGATGGAGGGTGCGACCCTGCTGTCGTGCTCCGAGTTCGGTGACGCGATGATCAGCCACATGTGATCGGATACTCGATCAGCGCATGAAAAAAAGGCCGGTCACATGACCGGCCTTCTTGTGGCGATTTGCCAGGATGCTCAGACTTCGACAGTGCTCGCGATATCTTGCGCCTGGGGTACGGCCGCTGGGGCGTCCTGAGTGGCGGTCACCGCGCTGATATTGATGGCATGCAGTCCTTTGGGACCCTGCACGATCTCGAAGCGGACCGGCTGGCCGGCCTTGAGCGTTTTATAACCGTCCATCTGGATGGCCGAGTAGTGGGCGAACAGGTCCTCATCTCGGCCGTCGGCCAGGATGAATCCATAGCCTTTGGCGTTGTTGAACCACTTGACCTTACCGCTGAGCATGCTGATATCCCTCTGCAAAGGACTCCATCTCTGGAGTATCATCCACTTCGATTCCGCGCGATAACCGACCAGGCTGGGCGAAGGCGTGGAACCCCTGATACCCACGAGTGGGTATTCATTGGTTGTAACACCCTTTTGCCGATAGTCAAGGCTATACGGCGGATGGCTGAGAACTCAGTCAAACTCCCTCTAGCATCCCAGTTCGCCCAGCCCTGAACCTCTGAATTCAGCATGCATGCAAGTAGCCAGATTCGACTAACATTCAATCAGGATCACCCGGCAGAGCATGAGGATGACTCCTCTGGTATCGCTGTTCAGGAATCCAAGCCAGCACTGCAGGCACCACCGATGTACAAGGTGGTCCTATTCAATGACGACTACACACCGATGGACTTCGTCGTCGAAATACTTGAAACCTTTTTCGGCATGAACCGGGAGCTGGCGACCAAGATCATGCTGACCGTCCATACAGAAGGGCGTGCGGTGTGTGGGGTTTACACGCGCGACATTGCGGAGACCAAGGCCATGCAGGTCAACCAATATGCGCGTGAGAGCCAGCATCCGCTACTCTGTGAAATAGAGAAGGACGGTTAACGCCGGCCACTTGGGTATGAGGTGAAGCTATGTTGAATCGAGAGCTCGAAGTCACCCTCAATCTGGCTTTCAAGGAGGCCCGTGCAAAACGTCATGAGTTCATGACGGTCGAGCACCTGCTGCTGGCCCTGCTGGATAACGAGGCCGCCGCCAGTGTTCTAAGGGCCTGTGGGGCCAACCTCGACAAGCTGCGCCATGACCTGCAGGAATTCATCGACTCCACCACTCCGTTGATTCCCCAGCACGACGAGGAGCGCGAGACTCAGCCGACCCTGGGTTTCCAGCGCGTGCTGCAGCGCGCGGTGTTCCACGTGCAGAGCTCCGGCAAGCGTGAAGTCACCGGCGCCAACGTGCTGGTGGCGATTTTCAGTGAGCAGGAAAGCCAGGCCGTGTTCCTGCTCAAGCAGCAGAGCGTGGCCCGTATCGACGTGGTCAACTACATTGCCCATGGCATTTCCAAGGTGCCGGGGCACGGTGATCACCACGAAAGCGATCAGGACATGCAGGATGAGGAGGGCGGTGACTCCGCCACCTCCGGCAATCCGCTCGATGCCTATGCCAGCAACCTCAACGAGCTTGCGCGCCAGGGGCGGATCGATCCGCTGGTGGGGCGCGAGCACGAGGTCGAGCGCGTGGCGCAGATCCTCGCGCGTCGGCGCAAGAACAACCCGCTGCTGGTCGGTGAGGCCGGTGTCGGCAAGACGGCCATCGCCGAGGGCCTGGCCAAGCGCATCGTCGACGAACAGGTGCCTGACCTGCTTGCCGACAGCGTGGTCTACTCGCTGGACCTGGGCGCCTTGCTCGCGGGCACCAAGTACCGTGGCGACTTCGAGAAGCGCTTCAAATCGCTGCTCAACGAGCTGCGCAAGCGTCCGCACGCCATCCTCTTCATCGATGAGATCCACACCATCATCGGTGCCGGGGCCGCATCCGGCGGGGTGATGGATGCTTCCAACCTGCTCAAGCCGCTGCTGTCCTCCGGCGAGATCCGCTGCATCGGTTCGACCACCTTCCAGGAATTTCGCGGCATCTTCGAGAAGGATCGCGCACTGGCGCGGCGTTTCCAGAAGGTCGACGTGGTCGAGCCCTCGGTGGATGACACCTACGGCATCCTCAAGGGGCTCAAGGCCCGCTTCGAGCAGCATCACCACATCGAATACAGCGATGAGGCGCTGCGTGCGGCGGCCGAGCTGGCGGCGCGCTACATCAACGACCGCCACATGCCGGACAAGGCCATCGACGTGATCGACGAGGCGGGCGCCTACCAGCGCCTGCAGCCGGAAGACAAGCGTCTGGCCCGCATCGACGTGGCGCAGGTCGAGGACATCGTCGCCAAGATCGCGCGGATTCCGCCAAAGCACGTGTCCAGCTCCGACAAGGAGCTGCTGCGCAACCTGGAGCGCGACCTCAAGCTCACCGTATTCGGTCAGGATGCCGCAATCGACTCGCTGGCCACCGCGATCAAGCTGTCGCGGGCCGGCCTCAAGGCACCGGACAAGCCGGTCGGCTCCTTCCTGTTCGCCGGCCCCACCGGGGTGGGCAAGACCGAGGCCGCGCGGCAGCTGGCCAAGGCCATGGGGATCGAGCTGGTGCGCTTCGACATGTCCGAGTACATGGAGCGGCATACCGTGTCGCGCCTGATTGGCGCGCCGCCCGGTTACGTCGGTTTCGATCAGGGTGGCCTGCTGACCGAGGCGATCACCAAGCAGCCGCATTGCGTGCTGCTGCTCGACGAGATCGAGAAGGCGCATCCGGAAGTCTTCAACCTGCTGCTGCAGGTGATGGACCACGGCACGCTGACCGACAACAACGGGCGCAAGGCGGATTTCCGCAACGTGATCCTGATCATGACCACCAATGCCGGTGCGGAAACCGCATCGCGTGCGTCGATCGGCTTCACGCAGCAGGATCACTCCACCGATGCCATGGAAGTCATCAAGAAGAGCTTCACGCCGGAGTTCCGCAACCGCCTGGATACCATCATCCAGTTCGGCCGCCTGAGCCACGAAGTGATCAAGAGCATCGTCGACAAGTTCCTCACCGAACTGCAGGCGCAGCTGGAGGACAAGCGGGTCACGCTCGAAGTCAGCGACGCGGCGCGCAGCTGGCTGGCCGAACGTGGCTACGACGTGATGATGGGGGCCAGGCCGATGGCGCGACTGATCCAGGACAAGATCAAGCGTCCGCTGGCGGAGGAAATCCTGTTTGGCGAGCTGGCCGAGCATGGCGGTGTGGTGCACATCGACATTCGCGATGGCGAGCCAAGCTTCGAGTTCGAGACGACGGCGGAAGTCGCCTGATCGGGATGCGGCGGTGCAGGCCAGGGAGGCCCGCACTGCACGCGCAAACGAAAACGCCCGGCAGTCGCCGGGCGTTTTCGTTTGGTGCTTGGCTTAGCGGGCGCGGTAGGTGATGCGGCCCTTGCTCAAGTCATAAGGTGTCAGCTCGACGCGCACCTTGTCACCAGTGAGAATGCGGATGTAGTTCTTGCGCATCTTGCCGGAGATGTGCGCGGTAACGACGTGCCCGTTTTCCAACTCCACGCGGAACATGGTGTTGGGCAGGGTGTCGACGACAGTGCCTTCCATTTCGAAGCTGTCTTCTTTCGACATGCAGTAAAGCCCTCGGTATCCAGGAAATGGCCCGGCGCGACTGGCCCCAGGCAAAAGCGGCGTGCATTGTGCCCGAAAACAGGGGGCTGCGCCAAGTGGCTTGGTGCTTTGCCCGGGGCTGAAGGGGTGGGAGGGGCGCTAGGTCAGCCGTGTCCAGCGCTGATTGACGAACAGCTCGATGGGCCGGTACTGGGTCTTGTAGTTCATCTTCCGGCAGTTCTTGATCCAGTAGCCCAGATAGACGGCTTCAAGGCCCAGACGTGCGGTCTCGCCGATCTGCCAGAGAATGGCGAAGCGCCCGAGGCTGCGGCGCTCCTCATCCGGATCATAGAAGGTGTAGACCGCCGACAGGCCGTTCGGCAGCACGTCGGTGACCGCGATGGCGACCAGCTTGCCGCGCAGGCGGAACTCATAGAAACGAGAAAATGGCAGGTCCCGGACGAGAAAGGTCGAGAACTGATCGCGACTGGGCGGGTACATGTCACCATCGGCATGGCGCTGCTCGATGTAGCGAACGTAGAGCGCGTAATACTCTTCGGTGAATGCCGGGCGCACCGAGCGCACGCTGACGTCCTCGTTGCGCTTGAGGATGCGCCGCTGCTGGCGGTTCGGCGTGAACAGCGCTGCCGGGATGCGTGCCGGGATGCAGGCGGTGCACTGCTGGCAGTGCGGGCGGTACAGGTGATCGCCGCTGCGGCGAAAGCCCATTTCCGAAAGTTCGGCGTAGACGAGCACGTCCATGGGCTGACTGGGGTCGAGAAACAGGGTCGTCGCCTGTTCTTCCGGCAGGTAGCTGCATGGATGTGGCTGAGTGGCATAGAACTTCAGGCGGGCCAGCTCGGTCATGGCGGTGTCTCGGGAAAACCTGACTAAGAGTGTATGTCAGGGTTGGCCAGTCGACTAGGCGAGCCAGTCCGCTGCACTGGGCAGGTCGAGGTGGCGCTGCAGGTACTCGGCGAACGTGGCGCGCGGTATGGCCCTGGCGCCGAAGTTGTGCAGGTGCTGCGTGGGCATCTGGCAATCGATGAGCGCGAAGCCCCATTCATGCAACTTGCCCACCAGGGTGGCGAAACCGACTTTCGAGGCGTTGTCGGCGCGACTGAACATGGATTCGCCAAAGAACAGTTGCCCCATGGCCAGGCCATAGAGGCCGCCGACCAGCTCGTCATCGAGCCAGACCTCGACCGAGTGGGCGATGCCGCGCTGATGCAGTTGCAGGTAGGCATCCTGCATGCCCTGGGTGATCCAGGTGCCGTCGGCGTAGCTGCGTGGCCCTGCGCAGGCGTTGATCACAGCCGCGAAATCCTGGTCGAAGCTGACGCGGTAGCGTTGCTGACGCAGCAACTTGGCCAGGCTACGCGAAACATGCAGCTCGTTGGGGAACAGCACGGTGCGCGGGTCCGGTGACCACCAGAGGATCGGCTGGCCGTCCTGGAACCAGGGAAAGCAGCCGTGGCGATAGGCGCTGATCAAACGGTCGGCGCTGAGGTCGCCGCCCGCAGCCAGCAGGCCGTTCGGTTCGCGCATGGCCTTGGCCAGTGGCGGGAACTGCAGGGAATCACGTTGCAGCCAGGTCAGCATGCGCGTCCGTCCGCGGGGCAGGGGAGGGCGAGCGGGGTGCTCGCCCTGGTGCCATCAGTTGCTGTCGAGGAACTTCTCGACATCCAGCGCGGCCATGCAGCCGGCGCCGGCCGACGTGATGGCCTGGCGGTAGACGTGGTCGGCCACGTCGCCGGCGGCGAACACGCCCTCGATGCTGGTGGCAGTGGCGTTGCCCTCGCTGCCGCCCTTGATCTTCAGGTAGCCGTCATGCATGTCCAGCTGGCCGACGAACAGCTCGGTGTTCGGCTTGTGGCCGATGGCGATGAACACGCCGGCCAGGGCCAGGTCCTGGGTGCTGCCGTCCTGGGTGCTTTTCAGGCGTACGCCGGTCACGCCGGTCTGGTCGCCCAGCACTTCGTCGAGGGTGTGGTTCCAGTGCAGGCGCATGTTGCCGTTCTCGACCTTGTCGAACAGCTTGTCCTGCAGGATCTTCTCCGAGCGCAGCTTGTCACGGCGGTGCACCAGGTGCACTTCCTTGGCGATGTTCGACAGGTACAGTGCCTCTTCCACAGCGGTGTTGCCGCCGCCGATCACTGCGACCACCTGGTTGCGGTAGAAGAAACCGTCGCAGGTCGCGCAGGCGGAAACGCCCTTGCCGGAGAATGCCTCTTCCGACGGCAGGCCGAGGTACTGGGCGCTGGCGCCGGTGGCGATGATCAGCGCGTCGCAACTATAGGTGCCGCTGTCGCCCTTGAGGACGAAGGGGCGGCTCTGCAACTCTGCGGTGTGGATATGGTCGTAGATGATCTCGGTGTCGAAGCGCTCGGCATGCTTCTGCATGCGCTCCATCAGGGCCGGGCCGGTAAGGCCTTCGACGTCACCCGGCCAGTTGTCCACTTCGGTGGTGGTGGTGAGCTGACCGCCAGGCTGGATGCCGGTAATGACCACGGGTTTGAGATTGGCGCGCGCGGCGTACACGGCGGCGCTATAACCGGCAGGGCCGGAACCCAGGATGATCACGCGTGAATGCTTGACTTCGCTCATAAAAAAACCCCATAAGCCTTTGTCACAAAAGAGAATGCGTGCTCCAATTGAGCCGCATGGAAGCTGCTGGCGGCTATGCTACACCGAAGCAGGGCAAGTGCGGGAGCTTGGCAATTGGCCTGAGCGCCAGGCAGGCCCTACAATAGGCCGCTTCCGCGATCAATCATCAGATGGACGCGCCCAGGGCGCAGGAAATGGCTGTTTTGAAGAATTCCACCACCCAGACTATCGATTGGCGTCAGAAGCTTCAGTATCGACTGAAGGAAGGCGCCTTGATCGCCCTGGGCGCTATGTGCCTGTACCTGCTGATGGCACTGTTGACCTACAACGCCGCCGATCCGGCCTGGGACAACAGCGTGCAGGTCGAGCGCATCATCAACGCAGGTGGCAGCATTGGTGCCTGGCTCTCCAGCGCGCTGTTCGGTGCGCTGGGCTATTTCGCCTACATCTTCCCGTTGCTGCTGGCGGCCAAGACCTGGCAGGTGTTCCGCACCCGTAACCAACCCTGGCACTGGAATGGCTGGCTGTTTTCCTGGCACAGCATCGGCCTGGTGTTCCTGATTCTCTCTGGCGCCGCACTCGGCGACATCCATTTCGCGGCGGATGCCGGCATGCAGGGCTCCGGTGGCGGCATGCTGGGCGCCAGCCTGGGCGATCTGGCCGTCCATGCGCTGAACGTGCAAGGCAGCACCCTGGTATTCCTGGCCCTGTTCCTCTTCGGCCTGACGGTGTTCACCGACCTGTCCTGGTTCCGCGTGATGGACCTGACCGGCAAGATCACCCTCGATCTGATCGAGCTGATCCATGGCGCCATCACGGGCTGGTGGAATGCCCGCAGCGAACGCAAGCAGATGGTCGCGCAACTGCGTGAACTGGACGACCGCGTCATCGAGGTGGCCGCGCCCGTGGTCGCTGACCGCCGCGAACAGGCCAAGGTCAAGGAGCGCCTGCTCGAACGCGAAGAGTCGCTGAGCAAGCACATGAGCGAGCGCGACAAGCGCCCGGCACCGGTGATCACGCCGCCTGCGCCGCCCAAGGCGGCGGAACCGAGCAAGCGCGTGCTCAAGGAGAAACAGGCGCCGCTGTTCGTCGATAGCGCCATCGAAGGTAGCCTGCCGCCGATTTCCATCCTCGATGTCGCCGAGAAGAAGCAGAAGCAGTATTCACCCGAGTCGCTCGAGGCCATGTCGCGCCTGCTGGAAATCAAGCTCAAGGAATTCGGCGTCGAGGTGGTGGTGGAGTCCGTGCATCCGGGCCCGGTGATCACCCGTTTCGAAATTCAGCCCGCTGCCGGCGTCAAGGTCAGCCGCATCTCCAATCTGGCCAAGGACCTGGCACGCTCGATGGCCATGGTCAGCGTACGCGTGGTCGAGGTGATTCCCGGCAAGACCACCGTGGGCATCGAGATACCCAATGAAGACCGGCAGATCGTGCGCTTCTCCGAAGTGCTGTCGTCGAGCGAGTACGACGATGCCAAGTCGCCGGTCACCCTGGCCCTCGGGCACGATATCGGCGGACGTCCGGTCATCGCCGACCTGGCCAAGATGCCGCACCTGCTGGTGGCCGGTACCACGGGTTCCGGTAAGTCGGTGGGGGTCAACGCGATGATCCTGTCGGTCCTGTTCAAGTCCACGCCGGAAGAGGCGCGGATGATCATGATCGACCCGAAGATGCTCGAGCTGTCGATCTACGAAGGCATTCCGCACCTGCTGTGCCCGGTCGTGACCGACATGAAGGAGGCCGCCAATGCGCTGCGCTGGTCGGTGGCCGAGATGGAACGCCGTTACAAGCTGATGGCGGCGATGGGCGTGCGCAACCTGGCGGGCTTCAACCGCAAGGTCAAGGACGGCATCGAGGCCGGCACGCCGCTGACCGATCCACTGTTCCGTCGCGAAAGCATGGAAGACGAGCCGCCGCTGCTCAAGCCGCTGCCCACCATCGTGGTGGTGGTCGACGAATTCGCCGACATGATGATGATCGTCGGCAAGAAGGTGGAAGAGCTGATCGCACGTATCGCCCAGAAGGCGCGGGCTGCGGGCATTCACCTGATCCTGGCGACCCAGCGCCCTTCGGTGGACGTGATCACCGGTCTGATCAAGGCCAACATTCCGACCCGCATGGCGTTCCAGGTGTCGAGCAAGATCGACTCGCGCACCATTCTCGACCAGGGTGGCGCCGAGCAGTTGCTGGGGCATGGTGACATGCTCTATCTGCCGCCCGGCACCGGCCTGCCGATCCGCGTGCATGGTGCCTTCGTCTCCGACGATGAAGTGCACCGTGTGGTCGAGGCCTGGAAGCAGCGCGGCTCGCCCGACTACATCGAGGACATCCTCGCGGGCGTCGAGGAGGGTGGTGGCAGCGGCTTCGAAGGCGGTGGTGGCGAAGGCGGCGAGGGCAGCGAGGAAGATCCGCTGTACGACGAAGCCGTCAACTTCGTGCTGGAAAGCCGTCGTGCTTCCATCTCTGCAGTGCAGCGCAAGCTGAAGATCGGCTACAACCGCGCCGCGCGGATGATCGAGGCGATGGAGATGGCCGGCGTGGTCAGTTCGATGAACACCAACGGCTCGCGCGAGGTCATCGCGCCCGGGCCGTCGCGCGACTGACTTCGGCATCTCACGGACAAACCGCCCGATTCGCGGTCTACAAGATTCCACGGTCGTTCATGCGGCCGAGCAATGCGAGGTGCGGAGTCATCTCGCCATCCTCACACGGACTAAAGGGGTTCCTATGCGTGTTATTCGCCTGCTGATGCTGGCTGTTCTGAGTTTTACCCTGCTGACTGCCCAGGCTGACGAAGAGGCGGCCACCCAGCGCCTGACCGAGCTGCTCAACCAGGCGCAGACCATCAGTGCGCGCTTTTCGCAACTGACGCTCGATGCCAGCGGCACCCAGTTGCAGGAAACCGCCGGGCAACTGGTGCTCAAGCGCCCGGGGCTGTTCCGCTGGCATACCGACCAGCCGATGGAGCAGCTGCTGGTGTCCAACGGCAAGAAGGTCTGGCTGTACGACCCGGACCTGGAGCAGGTGACCGTGCAGACCCTCGACCAGCGCCTGACCCACACCCCGGCGCTGCTGCTCTCCGGTGACGTGTCGCAGATTCGCGAGAACTTCGATATCGACTACAAGGAAGGCGGCAACGTGGTCGACTTCATCCTCAAGCCCAAGGCCAAGGACAGCCTGTTCGACAGCCTGCGCCTGTCGTTCCGCAACCGCGTGCTCAACGACATGCAGCTGATCGACAGCATTGGTCAGCGCACCAACATCCTGTTCCTCAATGTGAAGATGAACGAGCCGGTCGACGACGGCCTGTTCAGCTTCGACATCCCGCAAGGTGCGGACGTCATCCAGGAGTAAGTGGTGGACCTGTTCGCTCGCCAACCCGTCGCGCAGCCCCTGGCTGCGCGTTTGCGTGCTACCAGCCTGGATGAATACGTCGGCCAGGAGCATGTGCTGGGGCCTGGCAAGCCGCTGCGTGAAGCGCTGGAACAGGGTGCCTTGCATTCGATGATCTTCTGGGGGCCGCCAGGGGTAGGCAAGACCACCCTGGCGCGCCTGCTGGCCAAGGTCAGCGATGCGCATTTCGAGACCATCTCGGCGGTACTCTCCGGGGTTAAGGAGATTCGCCAGGCGGTCGAGGTGGCGCAGCAGCATGCCGCGCAATATGGCCGTCGCACCATCCTCTTCGTCGATGAGGTGCACCGTTTCAACAAGAGCCAGCAGGATGCCTTCCTGCCCTACGTCGAAGACGGCACGCTGATCTTCATCGGCGCCACCACCGAGAACCCTTCGTTCGAACTGAACAACGCGCTGCTGTCGCGCGCCCGCGTCTACGTGCTCAAGAGCCTCGACGAGGCAGCCATGCGCAAGCTGGTGACGCGTGCGCTGAGCGACCCGAAAGGCCTGGGCGAGCGTCACCTGAGCCTGCCCGAGGAAAGCTTCGCCATGCTCATGGCCGCCGCCGATGGCGATGGTCGGCGCCTGCTCAACTTCCTCGAGAACGCCGCCGACCTGGCCGAGGATGGTGGCGAGATCGCCGTGGCCTCGCTGCACAACCTGCTGGGCGATACCCGCCGGCGTTTCGACAAGGGCGGCGAAGCCTTCTACGACCAGATCAGCGCGCTGCACAAGTCCGTCCGCGGCTCCAGCCCCGATGGCGCGCTGTATTGGTTGGCGCGCATGCTCGACGGCGGCTGCGACCCGGCCTACATCTGCCGGCGCATTGTCGCCATGGCCAGCGAAGACATCGGTAATGCCGACCCGCGTGCGTTGCCGTTGTGTCTGGCCGCCTGGGATGCGGTCAAGCGCCTGGGCAGTCCCGAGGGCGACCTGGCGCTGGCGCAGGCGGTGACTTACCTCGCCTGCGCAGCCAAGAGCAACGCGGTGTATCTGGGGATCAAGGCAGCCAAGCAGGATGTCGCCGAGTTCGGCTCGCTGGAGGTGCCACTGCACCTGCGCAATGCGCCGACCAAGCTGATGCAGCAGCTCGGTTATGGCGAGGAATACCGCTACGCCCACGATGAGCCCAATGCCTACGCCGCTGGCGAAGTGTATTTCCCGGATGAAATGGAGCCGCGCGAGTATTACCAGCCGGTGCCGCGAGGTCTGGAGTCGAAGATTCGCGAGAAGCTCAAGCACCTGCGTAGCCTGGATTCCAGCAGCACCCGACAAAGGAGAAAGAGATGATTCGTGTGGCGCTTGCCGTGGCGGCAGGGGGGGCTGTCGGTTCGCTGATGCGCTTTCTGGTGGCCAGTTGGGTCGCCGGCAACTGGCCGCGGCACTTCTACCTGGCCACGCTCACCGTCAACGTGCTGGGTTGCCTGTTGATCGGTCTGCTGTCCGGCCTGTTCCTCACTCGTACCGACCTGCCACTGGAGCTGCGCACCGGGCTGATCACCGGCGTGCTGGGTGGCTTCACCACGTTTTCGTCCTTCAGCCTGGAGATCATGAAGCTGATGGAGGGTGGGCGCGCGCCCGAAGCCTTCGGCTATCTGGCCTTCAGCATCCTTGGCGGTCTGCTGGCAGCCTGGGCCGGCCTGAGCCTGGCCCGATTGGCATCCTGACCCGTTAAGGCTTTACACTCCACCACCCGCGCCAGCTTGCTGGTCATTAACCATTTCGCCGATGTATTGAGACCCGAACATGCTCGACTCCAAACTCGTCCGCACGCAACTCACCGAAATCGCCGAGCGCCTCGCCACCCGTGGCTTCTCGCTCGACGTCGCCCGCTTCGAGGCCCTGGAGAGTCAGCGCAAGTCGGTGCAGGTGCGCACCGAACAATTGCAGGCCGAGCGTAACAGTCGTTCCAAGTCCATTGGCCAGGCCAAGGCGCGCGGTGAAGACATCGCGCCGCTGCTGGCGGAAGTGGACCAGATGGGCAGCGACCTGGAAGCCGGCAAGCGCGAGCTGGACGCGATCCAGAGCGAGCTGGACAACCTGCTGCTGAACATCCCCAACCTGCCGCACGAATCCGTGCCGGTCGGCGCCGACGAGGACGAGAACGTCGAGGTCGCGCGCTGGGGTACGCCGCGCAGCTTCGACTTCGAGATCAAGGATCACGTCGCCCTGGGCGAGCAGCACGGCTGGCTGGACTTCGAGACCGCCGCCAAGCTCTCCGGTGCCCGTTTCGCCCTGCTGCGCGGCCCCATCGCGCGCCTGCACCGTGCCCTGGCGCAGTTCATGATCAACCTGCACACCGGCGAGCACGGCTACGAAGAGGCCTACACCCCGTACCTGGTGCAGGCGCCGGCGCTGCAGGGCACCGGTCAGCTGCCGAAGTTCGAGGAAGACCTGTTCAAGATCACCCGTGAAGACCAGGCCGATCTGTACCTGATCCCGACCGCCGAAGTGTCGCTGACCAACATCGTCGCCGGCGAAATCCTCGACGCCAAGCAGTTGCCGCTGAAGTTCGTCGCCCACACGCCGTGCTTCCGCAGCGAGGCAGGGGCCTCCGGCCGCGATACGCGCGGCATGATTCGCCAGCACCAGTTCGACAAGGTCGAGATGGTGCAGGTCGTGGAGCCGTCGACCTCCTTCGAGGCGCTGGAGGGCATGACGGCCAATGCCGAGCGCGTGCTGCAGCTGCTCGAGCTGCCGTATCGCAAGCTGGCACTGTGCACCGGCGACATGGGCTTCTCTGCGGTCAAGACTTACGACCTGGAGGTCTGGGTACCGAGCCAGGACAAGTACCGCGAGATTTCCTCCTGCTCCAACTGTGGCGACTTCCAGGCGCGCCGCATGCAGGCGCGTTACCGCAACCCGGAAACCGGCAAGCCGGAGCTGCTGCACACGCTCAATGGTTCCGGCCTGGCCGTGGGCCGCACCTTGGTCGCGGTGCTGGAGAACTACCAGCAGGCCGACGGCAGCATTCGCGTGCCCGAGGTACTCAAGCCCTACATGGGTGGTATCGAAGTGATCGGCTGAGCCGGTCATCGCGATGCATGGAACGGGGCGGCACGGCTGCCCCGTTTTCAATGGCGGCAGGGTGTGCACGACGCATTCTGCGAACCGACCTCCGCTGAGGCTGACCTGATGCAATTTCTTCCGCTGTTCCACAAGCTGCAGGATCGCCCGGTACTGGTGATCGGCGGTGGTGAGGTCGCGCTGCGCAAGGCGCGCCTGCTCAGTGATGCCGGTGCGCGCTTGCGCGTCGTTGCGCCCGAGGTGCGTAGCGAGCTGCAGGAGCTGGCTGGCTCGGCCGGCATCTTCCTGCGTGGCTATGCGAGCAGCGACCTGCAGGGCGTGGCCCTGGTCATCGCGGCGACCGACGACGAAACGCTCAACGCGCAGGTGTCCGCCGAGGCCCAGGCGCTCGGTATTCCGGTCAACGTCGTCGATGCGCCGTCGTTGTGCAGTGTGATCTTCCCGGCGATCGTCGATCGTTCGCCGCTGATCGTTGCCGTCAGCAGTGGTGGTGATGCGCCGGTACTGGCGCGACTGATCCGAGCCAAGATCGAGACCTGGATTCCTGCCAGCTACGGGCAGCTGGCCAACCTGGGCAAGCGTTTTCGCGAGCGGGTCAAACAGATGTTCCCCGATGTGCAGCAGCGCCGGGTGTTCTGGGAGGATGTCTTCCAGGGACCGATTGCCGAGAGCGTCTTCGCTGGCAAACCGGAGGCGGGCGAGCGTCTTCTGCAGGAGCGCCTGGCCGGCGCCGCGCCGCGAGCGCTGGGCGAGGTCTATCTGGTCGGTGCCGGCCCCGGTGATCCGGATCTGCTGACTTTCCGGGCGCTGCGCCTGATGCAGCAGGCCGATGTGGTGCTCTACGACCGCCTGGTGGCGCCAGCCATCATCGAGTTGTGCCGCCGCGATGCCGAGCGTATCTACGTGGGCAAGCGCCGCGCCGATCATGCGGTGCCGCAGGAGCAGATCAACCAGCTGCTGATCGACCTGGCCAGGCAGGGCAAGCGCGTGTTGCGCCTGAAAGGGGGCGACCCGTTCATCTTCGGCCGTGGCGGCGAGGAAATCGAGCAACTGGCCGCGGAGGACATTCCCTTCCAGGTGGTGCCAGGCATCACCGCCGCGTCGGGTTGCGCCGCCTATGCGGGCATTCCGTTGACCCACCGCGATCATGCGCAGTCGGTCCGCTTCGTCACGGGGCACCTCAAGGATGGCAGCAGTAATCTGCCATGGAAGGATCTGGTGGCTCCGGGGCAGACGCTGGTGTTCTACATGGGCCTGGTGGGGTTGCCCGCCATCTGCGAGCAACTGATCGCCCACGGTCGTTCGGGCGCAACGCCGGCGGCTCTGGTGCAGCAGGGCACCACGCAGAATCAGCGGGTGTTCACCGGCACCCTGGACAGCTTGCCGCAACTGGTGGCCGAGCATGAAGTGCATGCACCGACCCTGGTCATCGTCGGTGAGGTGGTCACCTTGCGTGACAAGCTGGCCTGGTTCGAGGGTGCGCAGGGCCACGTCTGATACGTAGGGTGATCGCGCTTCATCGATCCACCGTGGCTGGGTATCGATGGATGAAGAAGGCCTCATCCACCCTGCGGCCTAGCGCTCGGTTTTTTGCCACACGCCCTTGCCCGGCAGGCGCTGGCGATCGTGCGTGCGCATGAAGTCCTGCTGCGGCCCCTTGGGCACCACACCCGTCGGGTTGATGGTGGCGTGGCTGGCGTAGTAGTGCGACTTGATATGGGTGAAGTCCACCGTCTCGCTGACGCCGGGCCACTGGTAGAGCTCGCGCAGCCAGTTGGACAGGTTCGGGTAGTCTTCGATGCGCTTCAGGTTGCACTTGAAGTGGCCGTGGTAGACGGCGTCGAAGCGGATCAGCGTGGTGAACAGGCGGATGTCGGCTTCGGTCAGGTAATGCCCGGCCAGATAGCGTTGCCCGTCTAGCAGCGTTTCGAGCTCATCGAGCATGTCGAACAGCTCGTCGAAGGCCTCTTCGTAGGCCTCCTGGGTAGTGGCGAAGCCTGCGCGATAGACGCCGTTGTTCACCGCCGGATAGATGCGCTCGTTGAGCTGATCGATGCGCTCGCGCAATGGCTCGGGGTAGAAATCCAGGTCGTTGCCGCTCAGGCCGTCGAATGCGTCGTTGAACATGCGGATGATTTCCGACGACTCGTTGCTGACGATACCGCCGGTTTGCTTGTCCCACAGCACTGGCACGGTGACGCGCCCACTGTAATGACGGTCGTCCGCCGTGTAGCGCTGATGCATGTAGGTGAGGTTGTCGAGGTGATCGCCGCTGGAGCCGAAGTCGCGATCGAAGGTCCAGCCCTGTTCGCGCATCAGCCAGCTGACTACCGACACATCGATCAGCGATTCGAGCCCTTTGAGCTTGCGCAGGATCAGGGTGCGATGCGCCCAGGGGCAGGCCAGCGAAACGTACAGGTGGTAGCGGCCGGCCTCGGCCTTGAAACCGGCATCGCCACTTGGCCCCGCGCCGCCGTCGGCGGTCACCCAGTTGCGCCGCTGCGCGCTTTCGCGCTGGAAACGTCCGCCGCTGCCGGTGTCATACCACTGGTCGTGCCAGTGCCCATCGATCAACAAGCCCATGACGCCTGCCTCCGTTTTGAATGAAACTGGAGTCTATCGTCACCGGCTCGATTGAAGTGTTGAAAAAGCTGGCTCAATCCATCGAAGAGATTGATTGAAGACGGGCGTCCCAGCGCATCTTCGCCTGGGCGAAGGCGTCCTCACGCGCCAGACCAAGGCCGCGCAGTGCCGTGGCCATGGTGGCGATGACCGCCAGATAGCCATAGGCATCCTCCTGCTCGCCGTGCCAGAAGGCCTGCAGCCGTGCCGGGTCGAGGCTCTCCGGCTTGACGTGGCGCTGCGCCGAGAGCGCTGGCCATTCCTCATCCCAGTCCTCGCCATTGGCGGTGCCATAGAGGTGGCAGGCCGAATCCGGGTTGGCCTCGATCTCGCCCCCTTCGCCCTTGATCACGATGGCGCAATCCTCCAGCAGGCGACTGGCTTCGCGATGCACGGCCTGGTAGCCGGGATGGAAGATGCTTTGCAGGCCGCAGCGTGCGCCGAGCGGGTTGATCACGCGGGCCAGGGAGTGGATCGGCGAGCGCAGGCCCAGCGTGTTGCGCAGGTCGATCATGCGCTGCAGCGCCGGCATCCAGTCGCCCAGGTAGCCGTAGGCCAGGTGTTGCTGGTCCAGCGCGTGCTGCACCGACGGCCAGTCATGGCAGCGGGGTATCTCCAAATGGGCCAGGAGTTGCTCGGTATACAGGCGTCCGGCGGTGTGGGCGCCGCCGCCGTGCATGAAGATGCGCACGCCGCTGTTCGCCAGGGCTTTGGCTGCCAGCAGGTACCACGGCAGGTGGCGTTTCTTGCCGGCGTAGCTGGGCCAGTCCAGATCGACCTGGATAGCCGGGGCAGCCAGTCGCGGACGAATCGCCTCGGTGAAGCCGGCGAGTTCCTCGGCGCTTTCTTCCTTGTGCCGCAACAGCATCAGGAAGGCGCCAAGCTGGGTGTCCTCGACCTTGTCATCGAGCAGCAGGCCCATGGCCTCGCGTGCTTCTTCGCGGGTCAGGCCGCGAGCGCCACGCTTGCCCTTGCCGAGGATGCGCACGAACTGGGCGAAAGGGTGTTCGGCGGGAGTGATCAGGTTCATAGGCAATTGGTCGGTTTGGGCAGGCCGGCCAGCTTGGCCGCCAGCTTGGCAGGCGTGCCCTTGAACAGGCGATTGAGGTGCAGGCTGTTGCCTTTCTCCGGGCCCAGCTTGAGGGCCACGTACTTGATCAGCGGGCGATTGGCCGGCGACAGCTGGAATTCGTTGTAGAAGGCGCGCAGCAGCTGGAGGATTTCCCAGTGCTCGGCACTCAGTTGCAGCTCCTCGGCCTCCGCCAGGGCCTCGGCCACCGGGCCCGACCAATCCTGCAGGTCGACCAGGTAGCCGTCCTTGTCCAGGGCGATATGCTGTCCAGCGACGTTCAGCGTGTTCATAGCCAGCTGTTGACCTTGGCGTAGCGGGTGCAGAGTTCGACGAAGCCCGGATAGTCCACGGCCTGTACGCGTTCGGGGGCTTGCAGGTGGCGCGCGGCGAGGTCTTCGTCCAGGGCGTAGAGCGCGACGCTGGTGGGTATCAACTGCAGCGCCTGCAGGTTGGCGGTTGCAGGCTGCAAGGCGTAGACCGCGTCGCCACAGAGCAGCAGGGCGTCCTGGGCGCCGAGCAGGCGCAGGCAACTGGCCAGGCGGCTGTCGGCGAATGGCGAATGAGAAAGAATGTGCAGGGTGGCCATCAGACTGTGATCACCTGGTCGTAACGGTCGAGGAGGGCGGTCAGCGCGCTGTCGTCGAGACGCTGCACCGCCAGATTCAGTTCGTTGCCGGCGAGGCCGCGTTCGGCGAGGCTGCGCTCGCTGGCGTACAGATCCTCTACGCCGAACATCGGCAGCGCCTGCAGGTTGGCGCCGAGGTCTTTCTGTTGCAGCGCGCCTGGTTGCTGGCCCTGGTTCAGCTGAAACACGCCATCGTCGAGAAACAGCATGCCAATCGGCAGGTCGAATGCGCCACCGGCCAGGGCGATGTCCAGCGCCTCACGGGCACCTGGGCCGCTCCAGGGCGCCTGGCGGCTGATGATCAGCAGCGACTTGCTCATTCACTGGCCTCCGAAGCAGATCAGTCGATCGGCCTGTTGTGCGGCTTCATGCAGCTGGCCGAGGCCGGACAGCTCCCACGGCGCCTCCAGGTTGGCCGCAGGGCGCGAATAGCGCTGCGCCTCCTCGTCGTTGAGCACACCACGGCGCAGTGCTGCGGCGATGCACACCACAGCGTCCAGGCCGTTGCCGGTGACGAACTCACGCCATTCCCCGGGCAGGTCCAGCTCATCCTGCGGGGTGACGACATTGCTGGCGGCGCTGTGTACGCCGTCCTGATAGAAAAACAGGCGGACGATTTCATGGCCGCCAGCCAGCGCTGCCTGGGCAAAGCGCAGCGCACGCCGCGAGGCAGGCAGGTGAGGGGCGGCGAACAGGGCGATGGCAAACTTCATGGGGCGTCCGGCGAAGCGAAAAACAGTCACAATGATAAGGCCAGGGGCCTACGGCGCACAAAGTCGAGTGGATAAAAAAGAAAAGCCCGCCGAAGCGGGCTCGAAGGGGGACGAAAGCCTATCAGTCGTCGCCGCCCATGATGCCGAAGATCTGCAGCAGGCTGACGAACAGGTTGTAGATCGATACGTACAGGCTGATGGTGGCCATGATGTAGTTACGCTCGCCACCGTGGATGATGGCGCTGGTCTGGTACAGGATGCAGGCCGAAGAGAACAGCACGAAACCGGCGCTGATCGCCAGCTGCAGGCCGCTGATCTGGAAGAAGAAGCCGGCCACCATGGCGCCGAGCAGGACGAACACGCCAGCGGTGATGAAGCCGCTGAGGAAGCTCATGTCCTTGCGGGTGGTCAGTACGTAGGCGGACAGGCCGCAGAACACCAGGGCGGTCATGGAGAATGCCGAGCTGATCAGTTCCGCGCCGTTGGCCATGCCCAGGTAGCGGTTGAGAATCGGGCCGAGGGTGTAGCCCATGAAACCGGTCAGGGCGAGGGTGGAAACCAGGCCCCAGGCGGAATCACGCAGCTTGTAGGTGAGGAAGGACAGGCCGTAGAAGCCGATCAGCACCACGAAGAAGTTCGGGTAGGGCAGGTTGGCGCGCTGGCTGAAGAATGCCACCAGGCCGCTGAACGCCAGGGTGATGGCCAGCAGGCCATAGGTGTTGCGCAACACCTTGCTGACTTCCTGTTGCTCAGCCTGCGAATGATTGATGACGTAGTCTTGCTCTTGCATGGCGACGCTCCTGTGGCACAAGGATTCCGTTACTCGAATGCCCGGATCATAGCAGAGCCGATCCCTGTGCCAAGACAGAGAGTTTGACAGTGTGTTGCGTTCCGGTAAGATTGCCGCCCGCACTGAGGCGGAGCTTCGAGACAGCGGTCTCGAACCCTCCCTAGAAAGAATCTGGAAGCGTGGCCGAGTGGTTTAAGGCAACGGTCTTGAAAACCGTCGATGGGCAACTATCCGTGAGTTCGAATCTCACCGCTTCCGCCATTTCCCTGTATTGCCCTGAGCAATTCCCGATCTTAATCTGACGCTTGCTTTTTGACTTCCGTGCGTCAAGCTAGGTCAGTCCCTGGCTTTTTTGCTAAGGTGGCCGGCAAGTTCAACCTCACCGTCGCTGCACGGTGGCTGACAAGGTGCAACGAGGTGGCGATTGATTAAGGTGCTGGTGGTCGACGATCACGATCTGGTTCGCACGGGTATCACGCGCATGCTTGCTGACATCGACGGCTTGCAAGTCGTCGGTGAGGCCTGTACCGGTGAGGAAGCCTTGCTCAAGGTTCGTGAACTCAAGCCGGACGTGGTGCTGATGGACGTCAAGATGCCTGGCATCGGCGGCCTGGAAGCCACACGCAAACTGATGCGCAGCCACCCCGATATCAAGGTGGTCGCCGTCACCGTCTGCGAAGACGATCCGTTCCCGACCCGCCTGCTGCAGGCTGGCGCCGCCGGCTACCTGACCAAGGGTGCAGCGCTCGACGAGATGGTTCAGGCCATCCGCCTGGTGTTCGCCGGGCAGCGCTACATCGACCCGCAGATCGCCCAGCAAATGGCGCTGAAGTCCTTCCAGCCGCAGAGCAATGGCTCGCCGTTCGACCTGTTGTCCGAGCGCGAGATCCAGATCGCCCTGATGATCGCCAATTGCCATAAGGTGCAGAACATCTCGGACAAGCTCTGCCTGTCGCCGAAGACCGTCAATACCTATCGGTATCGCATCTTCGAGAAGCTCTCCATCACCAGCGATGTCGAGTTGGCACTGCTGGCGGTGCGCCACGGCATGGTCGACGCCGCCAACTAGCCGATGTCCGCTCCGTTCGATTCGAGTGCGTTCCTCGCGACCTGCAGCGGTCGCCCTGGCGTCTATCGCATGTTCGATGGCGAGGCCCGCCTGCTGTACGTGGGCAAGGCGAAGAATCTCAAGAAACGCCTCGCCAGCTACTTTCGCAAGACCGGCCAGGCGCCGAAGACCGCCGCGCTGGTCGCGCGCATCGCGCAGATCGAAACCACCATCACCGCCAACGAAACCGAGGCGCTGCTGCTCGAGCAGACGCTGATCAAGGAATGGCGGCCGCCCTACAACATCCTGCTGCGCGACGATAAGTCCTATCCCTACGTATTCCTGTCCGATGGCGACTTCCCGCGCCTGGGCATCCATCGTGGCGCGAAGAAGGCCAAGGGTCGCTACTTCGGCCCCTATCCCAGTGCGCTGGCCATTCGTGAAAGTCTCAGCCTGCTGCAGAAGACCTTTTTCGTCCGCCAATGCGAGGACAGCTACTACAAGAACCGCACGCGTCCCTGCCTGCAGTACCAGATAAAGCGCTGCAAGGGGCCCTGCGTGGGCCTGGTAAGCCCCGAGGAATATGCAGAGGACGTGCGCCACTCGGTGATGTTTCTCGATGGGCGCAGCAATGCCCTGAGCGAGGAGCTGTCCGTCAGCATGGAAAAAGCCTCCATGGCCCTGGAGTTCGAGCGCGCGGCCGAACTGCGTGACCAGATCGCCATGCTCCGGCGCGTGCAGGATCAGCAGAGCATGGAGGGCGGCACCGGGGATGTCGACGTGGTTGCGGTCATGCTCAACCCGGGCGGCGCATGCGTGCACCTGATCAGCGTTCGCGGTGGCCGGGTGCTGGGCAGCAAGAACTTCTTCCCTCAGGTAGCCATCGAGGAGGAGGGCGGCGATGTGCTGATGGCCTTCCTCGCCCAGTACTACCTGGGCAATGCGGAACGCGACCTGCCGAGCGAGCTGATCGTCAACGTGCAGCATGAGGATTTCGCCACGCTCGTCGAGGCGATAGAGTCGCTGCGGGGACGCAGCCTGACGATCAGTCACCGGGTGCGGGCGACCCGGGCACGCTGGCAGCAGCTGGCCGTTACCAATGCCGAGCAGGCGCTGGCTGCACGCCTGGCCAATCGCGAGCACATGACCGAGCGTTTCGAGGCCCTGGCGACGGTGCTGGAGATGGATGAGCCGCCGCAGCGCATGGAATGCTTCGACATCAGCCACTCCAGCGGTGAGGCGACGGTCGCTTCCTGCGTGGTGTTCGGCCCCGAGGGCCCGCTGAAATCCGACTATCGGCGCTTCAATATCGAAGGCGTCACCGCAGGCGACGACTACGCGGCGATGCACCAGGCGCTGACCCGGCGCTTCAGCAAGATCAAGGATGGCGAAGGCAAGCTGCCCGACGTGCTGCTGGTGGACGGCGGCAAGGGCCAGCTGGCCATGGCCCGTGAGGTGTTGCAGGAACTGGCCGTGCCCGACCTGATCCTGCTGGGCGTGGCCAAGGGCACCACGCGCAAGCCCGGCCTCGAAGTGCTGTACCTGAACGACGCAGCACATGAGTTCACCTTGCCCGGCAATTCGCCAGCGTTGCACCTGATCCAGCAGATCCGCGACGAGTCCCACCGTTTCGCCATCACCGGGCATCGTGCGCGCCGCGGCAAGGCCCGGCGTACCTCCACCCTCGAGGAGGTTGCGGGTATAGGGCCCAAGCGGCGGCGTGAGTTGCTCAATCATTTCGGCGGTCTGCAGGAGCTCTCGCGCGCCAGCGCCGAAGAAATCGCCAAAGCACCCGGAATCAGTAAAAAGCTCGCTGAGTTGATTTATGCGACCCTGCACAGCGAGTAGAATGCTCGCTCACCTCGCAGCCTAGTTGTGCCGATGAACATCCCCAACTTGCTTACCGTGCTCCGGGTCGCGCTGATCCCGGTTTTCATCCTGCTGTTCTATTTGCCGTTCTCCTGGAGCTACTGGGCCGCCAGCGGCGTTTTCGCGATTGCCGCTGCGACCGACTGGCTCGATGGCTACCTGGCACGGCGCTGGGAGCAGGGCACGCCATTCGGTGCCTTCCTCGATCCGGTCGCGGACAAGCTGATGGTGGCTGTCGCGCTGGTGCTGCTTGCGGCCGAGCACTCCAATCTCTGGCTGACGCTCGCAGCGGCGATCATCATCGGCCGCGAGATCGTGGTCTCCGCCTTGCGTGAATGGATGGCCGAGCTGGGTGCCCGTGCCCAGGTGGCGGTGTCCAACCTGGGCAAGTGGAAGACGGCGGCGCAGATGCTGGCGTTGGTCATCCTGCTCGGCAACCCGCCACAGTTCACCTTCTGGGTCATCGTCGGTTACGTGCTGCTGGTCATTGCTGCCGTGCTGACTCTGTGGTCGATGCTGCAGTATCTGTTGGCCGCCTGGCCGCACCTCAGCACCACCTCGGAAAAGAAATAAGTTTTTTTGAATCAAAGGGTTGACGTCGCGATTCGATTCTATAGAATGGCGCCCGTCGACAAGACAAGCGGGAATAGCTCAGTTGGTAGAGCACGACCTTGCCAAGGTCGGGGTCGCGAGTTCGAGTCTCGTTTCCCGCTCCAGTTTTACACGAGTCGCCAAGGCGGCTCGTTTGATTTAAGGCTGAGTTGCAGAGTGGTTATGCACCGGATTGCAAATCCGTGAACGCCGGTTCGATTCCGACCTCAGCCTCCAATCCAAAGGCCTCGTAGATCAACGATTTACGAGGCCTTTTTCATTCTCCATGGCACCTTTTGCGTGCCTTGCGAGGACGTGGAGGGCTGTATATAGTCCAGCCCTTCGCACAGCGCTACCGCCCGAATGGCGAAATCGGTAGACGCAGGAGACTTAAAATCTCTCGCCAGTAATGGCGTGCCGGTTCGAGTCCGGCTTCGGGCACCATTTGAAATCAAACACTTACGGTTTTCGCGGCTGTATGGTTTGGTCCGCAATTTGCGCCGTGGTCCGCAATTTATCGTGTTGGCGTGATTTTTTTCCCTCGACGATCTCTGATGTAGTGCTCGGTCATAACCACTGTCGTATGGCCTAGCTGGTCTCTTGCTTGCAAAATGTCGCCGCTGGATTCCGCTTTGTCGGTTCCTGCCTTAGCCCGCAGATCGCGTAGTTGGAACTCTGCTTTTTCAATGCCTGCGGCCTCTCTGGCCTTGTCGAAGCGAGAGCGCAGCATTGCTTGCGTCATTGGTGCGCCATCCTCGGCCACAACCAGCTTGGTTGAACGTACCTTGTAAGTGGCTTTCCTAGCTTTAATTCTATCCAGCAGCGGTGACAACTCGCCTGCGACTTCGATACGGCGCTTTGCCCCTGTTTTCGATTGTCTGACATGCAGGTAGCCATCTTTGATATCTCGCTCGTCTAGTCGCAGCGTGTCACCAGGGCGCTGACCTGTGAGATAGACGAGATCCATCGCGTCTCGCAGGCCTAGGTCTGCTTTTGCGTAAACGGCCTGGTACAGGGAGTCTTCGATGTATACATCACGACCTTTCTCCTTGTTTCCTTTGACCCCGGAGCAAGGGTTGGCCATCGCCGTGTAGCCCATTTCTCGGGCATAGTTCCAAATCGCAGACAGAAGGGCTTTCTCTCTGTTGGCGCTTATGGGAGCAGATTGGCGCCAACGGAGGTACTGGCGAACGTGCTGGGGCTGGATGGCCTCTAGCGGAGCCGGGGGATCGCCAAAAAACTCCAGTAAGTTACGCAGTTCTTGTCGATTTTTGGTTTGAGTGCCGGGAGCCTTGTTTGGAATGATTTCGACTGAGTATTTCCCTGCGACGTACCCAAAGGTGATCACGCTATTGCGCAGGTCAGTTGCGGTGCGGTCGCGTTCAAGCTCGGCGTATTTCATGATGGCTTGGCCGTAGTCACTGCCGAGAGGGATCTCTTTTCTCGGTCGGCCGCCTAGATCGTAATAGTAATAAACCTTGCCACTCGGTTTGCGGCGTTCCCGCAGCCTCGGTATTGCTCCTGGTTTCGTCGGTCTACGTCCCATCTATCCTGCCTTCCTCGACCTCCAGGCCACTTCTTGCGCAACGCTAACCTTCGACACCGGCAATAGATTGGCCGCAATCACACACGGCCAGCCATTTGCCTTGATCGTATGGGGTATGCCGTTTCTGCGTAGGACCTCGATTTGCTTCGCTCTTATCTTGGCGCCAGTCAGCTCACAGACTTGCTCGTGGCTCAAAAACTGTATTGCTTCCATGAGTAGCGATCCCGCCAATACCATAACGGTGATTGTGTGATAGGTGAAAGGTGTCTATTGGCACCATATGGCACGTTCTGGTGTACCTCAACCGGGAGGGGAGGATTGCAGAGTAGTGAGCGGCAGATTCGATGAGTCAGGCGGTGCGAGAGACGTTGCAGCATTAGAAGGGACTAAGATCGGCTCTGAAACTCGGTAGCTCCATGGATTTTCCCCCAAAAAAAACCGCCTTTGAGAGGCGGCTTCTTGCTGATTCAGCGATTATTCAGGCCAGTGCCTGAGTCTCTCTAATGTTCTTCGCCTCTTCGAGCACTTTGCGCTGACTTTCGATGGCACGAGCAGATGCAGCGCCATAAGCGGCGCGCTTAGCAGCATCAGAATTGCTTCTGAAAAAGCTCGATAGAGGGCTCGGGTTGCCCGCATGAACTCTTTTCATCGATTAGGCCTCGGTTAAAATTCGATCAAGCTCAGTGGCAGAGTATCCAAAGGTGACCAGAGCGTCAATTTCGTCAGCGCCGACGTTAAGCTCCACGGCTTGGTTACTGCCGTCAGTGTCTTTGACGATCAGGTCAACCTTGAGTTGCAGGCGAAAGCTCTGTTTCAGCACCTTCACAACCTCCTTCGCTGCGAAAAGCTGCCTGATGAATTCGGCCTTCGGGATGTTTCTTCCCTCAGTGAGCTCTCGGGCTCTCACAAACTCCCAGGCAAGCAAGGGATCCTGATAGACATAGACGATAGTGATGTCCCTGTTGCGTCTCAAGGAACGCTCGACGTTTCGTCTGGCTACCTGCTCGTTAGCAAGCGTTCCATCCAGCAAAAATGACTGTCGTTGCTCAAGGACAAGGTCATGCAAGCGCTCGACGATGCTGTTCACGGCTCGTTGGAACAGCCGAGAGTTGTTACCTGTGTACTCGGGAAAATAGACACGTAGGTCATCTGGGTCGATTCGCAGAGCTCTCGCCCCGACATCTTCGAAGCCTGCAATCAGGGCTTTGGATACCTCCGTCTTACCCGCACCAGGGGAGCCTGCCATGAAAACCGAGACAGGCGTTTCCTCTCCAGGATATACCCTGACATCTGCTATTTCTCTGGCGATGCGAGTCCTGTTTGCCTTGGCGAAGGCAATCGCCCGCTGCTCAATACCTACTTCTTCTTCCGTCATCGGCCGTGGCAGTGCTCTCGACTTTGGTGAAGAAGCCTAACAGTGTGGCGACGGCATGTCCTCAACTCGACGCTGCCTTCCTGAATACCCGATCCCTCGCCATGAACGCCTCCAGCATGTGCGGGATGAGCGTCAGGGCGTCGACCTCTTCGCCATAGGTTTGCGAGTGAAGCGCCGCGTAGCGCTCGAGGTCAGCCTTCAGGCTGGCCGGGCAGGTGAAGGTCAGCTTCAGGTTCTCGGTTTTCGGCAGCGGGCCGAGGCGCAGCTTGGTCGTACTCATTGTGGGCTCCTCATTTGAGCGGAGAAGGGCTGATAGGGACGCAGCACCAGATCGCGGTTTACGATCACGCGTAGGGGTAGGCCAGGGCGCTGGGTCAACGTGGGGTGGATATCGAGGTTACAGCGGGTGACCTCCTGGCCGACCTGATTCACCGCGTCTTGCAGGCTGTCGCGTCCGGCGATGATGATGCGGTCGCCATCGGTGCGACTGGTCGGTGCCGCCAACTCCGCACCGATGCCCAGCAGACTTGTCATAGCCGCGCCGGCGACGATCCGATCCCAATGCCAGTCGACGCCATCCTCGAGACCGGCATAGCCGGCGGCATCGGTACCGACCAGATTGTCGAGTTGGAAGGACGAGGTGTCCGGCAGGATCACTCGCTGCCACACCACCTGCACGCGGCTTTGTCCGTAGCTCACCTGGCTGTTGTAGCGGCCCAGCAGGCGCGCACCTTGCGGAATCAGCACATGCTGGCCGGTGGCGCTGTCGTAGACCGGCTCGGTCACCGTGGCGATTACGTCGCCGGGCAGATCCGACTTGATACCGGTGACCAGCGCCGCCGCGATGATGGTGCCGGCCATCACCTGGTAGGGCGATTCAGGCATCTGCAGCAATCCTGAATTACGGATCTGTGCGTTTACGGATCTACTGAGAAACGCCTCGTTCCGTTCCTGCTGGGTCTGCGTTCCTGCAGTTGCGGCTACCGCGCCTGACGAGGCCATACCCGGGATCATGGGATCGGGCTGGGCACTCCCAGTGGATGCAACGTTCGATTTCCGCGCGCTGCTGGTCTGAAAGAAGACCGAGGATAGCGCTGCCTCCTCGGCTTCCTTGAGCAGTGCCAGGCGCTCAGCTTCGGCGGCATCTGGCCCATATCCATAACCTTGCGCTTGCTGCTCGGCCCTGAGGATCGCCCCGCCCAAGTCGCCAGGCAGCGGCGGCCCCAGTTGCGGTACCTCGGGCGCAGGTGGAGGCGACAACTGCGAGTAGTCTGCTGGTAATTGTTCCAGTCCCTCGGAGCGTGCCACGCGGTCGACGTTGTATAGCTCGTTCGGCTCGGCGCCCTGTCGGCGCTGCTGCGGCTGCAGCGACCACAGCATGGCTCCGAGTACCGCAGCCGATAGGCCGCCGACTACTACCGCCAGCATGCGCGGATTGAGTCGGGTGACCGGACGCGGCTTGGCGCGCAGCTCCAGCGACTCCGGCGCCTCCTTGGGCGATAGCGAGGTTGCTGCGGCTTGGTTGTCGTTCTTGGCCGTCATGCTCATGGCCTCCGTGCCACGCCGTCGGTGCGCTCGATCCGCACCACGTCACCCTTGTCGGCGCCAAGGCGTAGCTCGGCCGCGCCGAACAGGCGGTCGACGATGTAGTAGGGCGAGCGGAAGCGATAGTTGACCAGCTGTCCGTCACCTTCGGGGCCAATTACGAACAGCGGTGGCAGCTCGCCTTGGGCGATACCGGCGGGGAACTGGATATACACCTTTTGGCCGTCGTCGAAGGTACGCAGCGGCTTCCAGGGTGGATTGCTGCCGCTGATCGCATAGCGAAAGCGCAACTGCTCCAAGACCAAGCCTGCGTCCACTGGCGCCGCGGCCTGAGCGGCACTGGCACGGCGTTGCAGGGCGAGCATGCGATCCTTCGGATAGTTCCAGGACACCGACGCCATCCAGGCCTGCTCGGTGGAAATCAGCTCGATCAGATAGGTGCGGCGCGTGGTGGTGATCACCAGGTTGGTCTTGAGATCGACCCGCGTCGGCTTGATCAGCACGCTGGTGCGTAACTCGTCGCCGCTACCGCTGGTGGTATCGCCTACGATCCAGCGTACGGTGTCGCCGGCGGCCACAGTGATCAACTCTTCGCCGGGCTGCAGGTTAATCGCCGTCACCCGACCCGGGCTGGTGTACACCTGATACAACGCGCCATCGGAGTAGGGCCAGATCTGGATGGCGTTGATATAGCCTTCCCGGCTCGGTGCTACCCGAGCCTCGCGATTGGCGCGCGAGACCCGCACGCGCTCGTCGGCCGGCTCCTTGGCCGGCTTGCTGCGCTGAGCTTCCGGCAGTGGCTTGAGCTGTGTGGGCAGGGCCAGGGGCTTGGGGACTTCCACTACCTCGATGGGCTTGGGCGGCTCCGGCAGACGCTGCGCCTCGACCGGTTCATCCAGCGCGATCATTGGCGGCTGCTGGCTGGCACAGCCGGCCAGCACGTTCAGCAGCAGAGAGCAGATAGAAAGATGTAGGGACGTTTTCATGGTTTCTTCGCTCCTTCCGTAGTGTCCAGTTCGCGGCTCCAGGACAGGCCGTTGACGTAGATGCCGAGCGGGTTGCGGCGCAGCTTTTCCTCGGTGCGTGGAGGCTGCAGTACCAGCGAGATCACCGCGGTCCAGCGCTCCAGGCCGGCGGCCGAACCATTCACGAAGCGGCGTTCGATCCAGCGCACCTGGAACGAGCTGTCGCTGGCACGCACCACGCTGGTGACTTCCACCGATACCGACTCCTTGCCGACCCGGGTGAAGGGATCGTTGGCGCGGGCATAATCATTGAGGGTTGCCGCGCCGCGGTCGGTGGTGGAGTGATAGGCCTCCAGCCAGTTCTGCCGCACCACCACCGGATCGATAGAGAGCGAGCGCACCTGCTGGATAAAGCGCGCCAGGTGATGCGCGATCTGCGCATCCTGGGGTTGGTAGGGGCTGGCGGCTTTGCCGACGGCACGCACCTGGCCGAGGTTGTCGACCTCCACCACGTAGGGCGTCACCGTCGACTGCGCCGAACGCCAGACCAGCCCGCCGGCCATCAGCAGCGCCAGACCCAGGCAACCGAAGGCCATCAGCCGCCAATTGCGTGCCTGCGCCAGGCTGCTGCCCATGCGCAGGTCCCAGGTCTGTGCCGCGGCCTGGTAAGGGGTGACAGGTTGAGGGGTGTCGCTGTAGCGCACCCTTGGACGTCTGAATCGCATCTTCGTCCTCCTTTACTAACTTGATGGGTCGCGGATCTGCGGCCCAGGTGATGAACCACCGCCATCGCCACCACGAAGGGTGTGGGCGACCGTACTGGTGGCCTGTGAGAGTTGTTGCCTGCGCTGCAGGCGCCTGGCCCAGTCAGGCTGTTTGGTTGGAGCAGTTGCAGGATCGGAAGCGGCGGGGGCGCCACTTGCTGCAGCGCCGGAAGAGGCTCCTGCCATAGAGCGAGCGCCGCCTATTGCCAAACGCGCGGCTCCAGGTGCCATACGCGCGCCGGCCAATACCGCGCCGCCGACACCTGTTGCTACTGCAGCAGCACCTGCTGCCATACCCGCCGCGCTGAGTGCGGTACCGGCTGCTGCACCGGCACCCAGTTGCGGTGCGCCGGAGACCAGCCCGGTGGCAATACCCGGCCCGAAGATGCCCAGGCCCAGCAGGGCCAGCGAGGCAAGCATGACCACCAGTGCATGGTCGATGGAGGGTTCGTCCGGCACGGCCTGGAACTCGGCGAACAGCCCGCTGCCAATGCCGACGATCACCGCCAGCACCAGCACCTTGATGCCGGACGCGACCACGTTGCCCAGCACCTTCTCGGCGAGAAAGGCAGTCTTGTTCCACAGCGCAAAGGGCACCAGCACGAAGCCGGCGAGGGTGGTCAGCTTGAATTCGACCAAGGTCACGAACAGCTGAATGGCCAGGAAGAAGAAACTGACAATCACTACCAGCCAGGCGAGAAACAACACCAGGATGCTGTGCAGGTTGCTGAAGACTTCGGGAAAACCGCTGAGGCTGCTGATCTGCTCAAGCAGCGGCCCTCCGGCATCAACTCCAATCGCGGCCAGCCGCCCTGGCTGCAGAAACTCCGCATGACTCAATCCTGAACCTGAGGCCAGCAGACCCAATCCCGCGAAAGAGTTGAAGACGATCTTGGCCAGGGCATTGAAGTTGCCGATGATGAACGCGAAGGCGCCGACATAGAGGGTCTTGCGGATCAGCTTGGCGCTGACATCCTCACCGCCCATGGCCCAGAACAGTCCGGCCAGGGTCATGTCGATCACCACCAGGGTCATGGTGAGAAAGGCCACCTCACCGCCGAGCAGGCCGAAGCCGGTGTCGATATACAGCCCGAACACCTCGAGGAAACGGTCGATCACGCTGACGTCGTTCATTGCACGTCCTCGTCGAAGCTTGGCGGTATCGCAGGTAGATCAGCAGACCGGAGAAACTCGCCGGGCCGAGCACAGCCCGAGTAGAAGCGCTCAGCCGCATCGTCTTGCCGAGCCATGACCCCGTTTTCGTCCTGTCCGCAGGCGACCAGCACAAGCAGCGGCAGCAGTGTCAGGAATTTCATGAGGGTGCCTCCCTACCGATAGAACTGCACGGGGTAGGGGGTATAGGGCGTGCCGTTGCCCATAAAGCGACGCCGCCGTTCGCGTGCCTCCTCGGCCGCTGCAGACTGACGGGCAAGCTCCAAGGCGACTGCACGGTTCTGGGTGATCTGCAGCTGCTGCGCCTGGATCGACTGCTTGGCCTGCAGGGCCAGCAGCTGGTTGGTGGCCTGGGCGGCCTGCAAGGCCCCACCCGCGGACTGGCTCTGCTGCACCAGGGCGGCCAAGGCGCTTTCGTCCTCGGTCAGGTTCTGCGTCACCTGCGCCTGCACACGCAGCGCCGTATGCAGCCCGTCGAGGCCCTGTTGCCAGCGTTTGCGTGCTTCTTCTGCCAGGCGTTGGCTGCTGACGTCGCCGGTGTACTCGCTCGGGTAGAGTCGGCTGAACTCCTGATCCAGGCGCTGCACTTCGTAGGCCAGCCCTCGCGCCTCGGCGAGCAGCCGCTCAGTATTGGTCAAGCTCGCGCGCAGTTGGCTGACCACGTTGTAGTCCAGGCGCTGTAGGTGACGGGCCTGGTTCAGCAGCATCTGGGTCTCGTTCTGTAACTGGCGAACCTGGTTGTTCGCCATTTCCAGGGTGCGCACCGCAGTCAGGGTGTTCTGCACCAAGTTGGTCGGATCGATTACGGTGAAAGCGTTGGCCGGCTTCACGGCCAGCAGACCTAGTACCAGCAGCGTGGCGCAGGGGAAACGGTGAACAGGGGATCTCATGGCAGGCACTCCTTGCGTGACGAGGGATAAGCGGTGAGCAGGTCGGCGGCCCAGTCCAGGCCGCGGTGATGCAACCAGGCAGGGGCAAAATCGGCGGCGCCGGACGTCTGCAAAATGCGGTCGACCTCGCGCTGCTCGGCCGGGCTGGCCGAGGCGGCGAAGGCCAGCGCCACCGGCCCCAGGTCGAGGTCGAACAGGCGGTTGCCCAGGCGCGACTGGTAGTAGTAATCACGCTTGGGCGTGGCCTGGGCGATGATCTCGATCTGCCGGTCGTTGAGGCCAAAGCTTTGGTAGATGCCTCGGATCTGAGGCTCTCCCGCCTGCGGATTGGGCAGGAAGATGCGGCTGGCGCAGCTCTCGATGATTGCCGCAGCGATGCTGGAGTCCTTGATATCGGCCAGCGACTGGGTGGCGAAGATGACGCTGACGTTCTTCTTGCGCAGGGTCTTGAGCCATTGACGGATGCGCGCGGCGAACAGCGGGTCGTCGAGAAACAGCCAGGCCTCGTCGAGGATCAGCAGGGTCGGCGCGCCGTCGAAACGTTCCTCGAAGCGGGCGAACAGGTAGCTCAGCACCGCAGCTACCGCCGCCTTGCTGTGCATCAGTTCCTCCATCTCGAAGCACTGCACGTCGGCACTGCCCAGCCGATCCTGATCGGCATCCAGCAACGGGCCATGGGCACCGCCCAGTACGTAGGGTTGCAGCGCCTGACGCAGGGCGTTGTCCTGCAGCAGCACCGACAAACCGGTCAGTGTGCGCTGCACGTCCGGCGCGCCGGCCAGGCTGTCTAGCGCCGTCCACAGCGCAGCCTTCTGCTCGGGGCCGACGGCCACGCCTTCCTGCAGCAAGCGCGCCTCCAGCCACTCGGCGGCCCAGGCTCGGTATCCCGTCTGATTGATGCGCGCCAGAGGCTGGAAAGCCAGGTCGCTGTCGCCTTTGAGGTCGTAGTGCTCGCCACCCAGGCCCAGCACCGTTGCGCGCAGCGAACGGCCCATGTCGAAGAGAAACAGGCGCGCGCCCGGGTAGCGTCGAAACTGCAGAGCCAGGGTCGCCAGCAACACCGATTTGCCCATGCCGGTAGGGCCAGCCACTAGGGTGTGGCCGACGTCGCCGACATGGGTGACCAGGCGAAACGGAGTCGCGCCATCGGTGCGGGTGATCACCAATGGCGGGCCATTCAGATGTTCGTTGCGTGCCGGGCCGGCCCAGACTGCCGAGACCGGCATCAGGTGCGCCAGATTGAGCGTGGAGATCAGCGGCTGGCGGACGTTGGCGTAGGCGTTGCCGGGGATCGACGACAGCCACGCCTCCACCGCGTTGAGACTCTCGGCGATGGTGACGAAGCCGCGGCCCTGGACCACCCGCTCTACCCGGCGCAGCTTCTCGTCGGCGACCTGGGCATCGGCATCGCTCACTGTCACGGTGGCTGTCACATAGCCGAAGGCGACCTGGTCGGCGCCAAGCTCCTGCAGCGCCGCGTCGGCATCGCTGGCCTTGTTCGCCGCATCGCTGTCGAGCAGTGGGCTTTCCTGCTGGAAGATCGCTTCGCGCAGCAGCGCCAGGACACCCTTGCGCTTGGCAAACCACTGCCGGCGCAGGCGCACCAGTTCCTTCTCGGCCTCGTCCTTCTCCAGGCAGATAAAACGGGTCGACCAGCGATAGGCGAAGCCCAGACAGTTAAGGTCGTCCAGCACGCCTGGCCACGTTGAGGTGGGGAAGCCACGTACCGACAGCGTGCGCAGATGCTGCTCACCGAGACGTGGCGCCAGGCCAGTGCTCAGGGGGCTGTCGGCAAGCAGGGTATCGAGGTGGAAGGGCACTTCGGGTACAGCCATCCGCTGGCGATGGGGCGAAATCGTGGCATGCAGGTAAGTCAGCGTCTGGCTGTCATCGAGCCAGGCGAGCTCCGGCATCACCCCGTCCAGCAGGTCGAAGAAACGATCCGTCTCAGCGACAAAGGCAGTCAGTCGTTCGCGCCAGTCGACGCCGCACTGCGGCCGGTGCTCGTAGAGCAGGCCTGCGGCGCGCGAGCGTGACTCTTCCGGTGGCAGGTAGAGCAGCGTCAGGTGATAGCTGCTCTCGAAGTGACTGCCCTGGGCCTCGAAGGCGGCGCGGCGCTCCTCGTCCACCAGCCAGGACAAGGGTTCAGGAAAGTCGCTGTCAGGGTAGTTGGCTGCCGCTAGGCGCTCAGCCTCGATAAACAGCGCCCAGCCCGAGCCAAGGCGGCGCAGGGCATTGTTCAGGCGCGCCGAGGTGGCCACCAGCTCGCCCTGGGTGGCGCTGTCCAGGTCCGGCCCGCGAAAGCGCAAGCTGCGCTGGAGCGAACCGTCCTTGTTCAACACGACGCCGGACGCGACCAGGCCGGCCCAGGGCAGCCAGTCGGCGAGCTGGGCGGGGCGGCGCTGGTATTCGGTGAGGTTCAGCATGGCGGCCTCCTCACACATCCAGCAGCGACGGCTGCTTGATGTGGCGGGCGAAGACCTGCAGGAACTGCGGGTCCAGGCGGGCGCCCCACACCGCCAACGAATGACCGATCAGCCAGAGCGCAAGGCCCGGCAGCCAGAGTTGCAGGCCCAGGCCGACCACTGCCGCCAGAGTGCCGTTGAGTATCGCCACGTTGCGCGGGGCGCCACCGAGCAGAATCGGCTCGGCCAGCGAGCGGTGCAGTGGCACCTCGAAACCGGGGATGAGTTCGCGCTCGCCGTTCATGCGATCACCGCCCCGCCGGTAAAGCTGAAGAAGCTGAGGAAGAACGACGATGCGGCGAAGGCGATCGACAGGCCAAAGACGATCTGGATCAGCTTGCGAAAGCCGCCACTGGTATCGCCGAAGGCCAGCGTCAGGCCGGTGGTAATGATGATGATCACCGCGATGATGCGCGCCACCGGACCCTGTACCGAGTCGAGGATCGATTGCAGCGGTCCCTCCCAGGGCATGCCGGAGCCGGCGGCGAGCACGGGCAGGGAAGCGCCCAGGCATAGGGCGCCGAGCATCAAGGCGTCGATGAAGCGACGACGATTAGCAACGCAGGGATGGCAGGCAGTCATGGCTGTTTTCCTGAGTCAGTGAAGGAATGAATGCTGGGGCGATGGACGTGAGTTGATAGCCGCGCTCGTCATAGCCGGTGACGCGGGCGATCTGCTGGACATAGCGCGTGCGGCCACGCCCGGCGAGAAACACCACCAGGTTGACCGCCTCGGCGATCAACGCCCGCGGCGCGGTCAGGGCGACCTCCAGGATCAGTTGCTCCAGGCGCAGCAGCGCACCCTGCGCGGAGCCGGCATGAAGGGTGGCGATGCCGCCGGGATGGCCGGTGCCCCAGGCCTTGACCAGATCCAGCGCCTCACCGCCGCGCACCTCGCCGACCATCACACGGTCGGGGCGCAGGCGCAGCGTGCTGCGCACCAAGTCAGCCATGGACACCACGCCGGGCTTGGTGCGCAGAGCGACGTTATCGAGGGCCGGACACTGCAGTTCGACCGTGTCCTCCAGCACCAGCACGCGATCACCACTGCCGGCCACCTCGGCCAGCAGCGCGTTGGCTAGAGTGGTCTTGCCGCTGCTGGTGCCGCCGGCCACCAGGATGTTCTGCCGCTCACGCACGGCCACGCGAAGGTGCTCTGCCTGCGCGGCACTGAGGATGCCGTCGGCCACGTACTGCTGAAGCGGGATGACGCCGGCGGCGCGTTTGCGCAGAGCGAAGGTCGGCCCGGCCACCACTGGCGGCAGTACACCCTCGAAGCGCTCGCCAGTCTCTGGCAGCTCGGCGCTCAGTAGCGGCTTGTTGCGATGTACCTCCTGGCCGACATGCGCTGCCACCAGGCGGATGATCCGTTCACCGTCGCCAGCCGCTAGCGTGCCCAACCGGGCGCGGCCGACTGACAGGCGATCCAGCCAAAGCACTCCATCGGGGTTGAGCATCACCTCGACCACGTCCGGGTCATCCAGGGCGGCAGCGATCAGCGGGCCCATCGCCGTGCGCAGCATGCGCGTGCGCCGATCCAGAGAAGCTGCCGTTGCACTCAGCACAGGGGAGGATGCGACAGTCATGGACGCTCTCCCGAGACCTGGGCCTCTGCCTGAACCTCTTCGTGTATGTCTCTGACCAGGCTGCGTCCGCGCTGCAGGTGGCGCCCCAGTTGCTCGACGAACTGGCTGAAGCGCAGCTTGCCCTGCGCGCGTGCTGCTTCTTGGTGAGCCTCGGGTACAGGCGTGCTCACCGTGAGGTAGTAGCGCACATAGAGCGCCACGGTCTCGATCAGGATGTTCTGGTCGCGCTCCAGCCGCTCGAACTGGCGCGATAGCCGGTCCAGGCGCTTGGCCATGGCCACCTCGCGCTGCTCGCCAGACTCGGGTGAAAGCCAGGAGGCTAACGCCGCAGCGATGATTGAGGACTTCGACACGCCTTTGGTGATCGCCAATTCGTTCAGGCGCTTGGCATGCTCGGGTTGGATAAATAGGTTGAGGCGGGCTCGGCTCATAGGGCTATTCCATCGTCAGGGTCGAGGGCGGCCAGCCGCGCCACGCGTTGCAGGCGTGGGTCCGGCTGGGTGGGGAAGGGGGCGGGAATGTCGTCCTCGTCGAGCAGCAGCAGGTCGCTGGTCAACTCGTCGTGATCCGGCAATTGGGCGAGCTCTGCTAGCTCGGGCTGACGGCGTGGACCGCCGTCCTCGATGGCCTCGCCGTCGCTCAGGTCGGCCGCTGAAGCGTCAACGGCCTCAGGCACGGCCAGGCCGCTCCAGTCGTCCGCCCGTGGCGCCGGTGCATCGGCGTAGCGGCCCGGCTGCAAGTGCGGCGCTGGCAGTACTCGGCTCTGGAAGTTGGTGTCGGTGAAGTAGCGCAGCTTCTTGGCGCGGATCGGCGCGAGCCCTGAGAGCATCACCACGGCCTCGTCGCTGGGCAACTGCATCACCTCGCCCGGGGTCAGCAGCGGGCGGGCGGTTTCCTGGCGCGACACCATCAAATGCCCCAGCCAGGGCGCCAGACGGTGGCCGGCATAGTTGCGCTGCGCGCGCAGCTCGGTGGCAGTGCCGAGAGTCTCGGAGATGCGCTTGGCAGTACGTTCGTCGTTGGTGGCGAAGGTCACCCGCACATGGCAGTTATCGAGGATCGAGTGGTTCTGGCCGTAGGCCTTGTCGATCTGGTTCAGTGATTGCGAGATCAGGAAGGCGCGCAGCCCATAGCCGGCCATGAAGGCCAGCGCCGTCTCGAAGAAATCCAGCCGCCCCAATGCCGGAAACTCATCGAGCATCAGCAGCAGCTTGTGCCGGCGCTCGATGCCGTCGGAGCCGTCGAGCGACTCGGTCAAGCGCCGGCCGACCTGGTTGAGGATCAGGCGGATCAGCGGCTTGGTGCGGCTGATATCCGAGGGCGGTACGACCAGGTACAGCGACACCGGATGCTCGGCCGAGATCAGGTCGGCGATGCGCCAGTCGCAGCGCGAGGTGACCTCGGCCACGGTCGGGTCGCGATACAGGCCGAGGAAGGACATGGCCGTGGACAGCACGCCCGAACGCTCGTTGTCGCTCTTGTTCAGCACTTCCCGCGCGGCCGAGGCCACCACTGGATGCGGTGCATCGCCCAGGTGCGGCGTGGTCATCATCCGATGCAGGGTCAGCTCGAAGGTGCAGGCCGGATCGGAGAGGAAGTTGGCGACACCGCGCAGGGTCTTGTCCTGGCCGGCGTAGAGCACGTGCAGGATGGCGCCGACCAGCAGCGCATGGCTGGTCTTCTCCCAGTGGTTGCGCCGCTCCAGCGCGCCTTCCGGGTCGACCAGGATGTCGGCGATGTTCTGCACGTCGCGTACCTCGTGGGCACCGCGACGCACTTCCAGCAGCGGGTTATAGGCTGCCGAGGCCAGGTCTGTGGGGTTAAATAGCAGGCAGTGGGAAAACCGTGAACGCCAGCCTGCGGTCAGGCTCCAGTTCTCGCCCTTGATGTCGTGGATGACCGCCGAGGAAGGCCAGGAGAGCAGGGTGGGGACTACCAGTCCGACACCCTTGCCTGAGCGCGTCGGCGCGAAGGTCAGCACATGCTCAGGGCCTTCGTGGCGCAGGTACTGCCCATCGAACTGGCCGAGGAACACTCCCGCGGGCTGGGTCAGGCCAGCCTTGCGCACCTCATCCGCATCGGCCCAGCGCGCCGAGCCGTAGGTGGTGACGCGGCGTGCCTGGCGCGCTCGCCAGATTGCCATCCCGATGGCCACCACCAACGCCAGCAGACTGCTGCAGGCGGCGATGCTGCCGCCGACGTTGAAGACGTCCGGCGCATAGGCGTCGAAGACGAACCACCACTCGAACAGACTCCAGGGGGGATACACCGAAGTGCCCAGCAACTCGAACCAGGGCGCGCCAAGGCGAGCCTGGTAACCGAGCGCAGCAGCCGTCCACTGCGTGGCACTCCATACCCCGGAGAGGGTAATGGTCAACACTGCCAGCACCTGGCCATACAGCACTGTCGCCGCTTGCATCCCTGAACCCAACCTCCCAGGCAAAACGCACGGCACGCCAATGTGCCGTGGGCGAGAGGTTGAGTGCAGGACGAAAAGGGGTCAAAGACCGATTCGATGGGTATTAAGATTGGGCTGGCAACAGTTTTAATTTCGTGAGGTGACGTAAGGAGGGGGACGCGGAGTTCAACAGGCAGCTACCGGCCCAACTATCGCAACGACCGGGAGCCGTGGGCTTACTCACCAGTAACCCGAAAGGTTTTTACACACTCTGGGCCGAAAGCAGCCACTGCTTAGGCAAGCAAGCCGCCTTGATGGGACGACAGATTCACTTTGTATGCCTGGCTCGTGTCTTAACGGTGGCAAGGAGAATGCCCGCGGAAATCGCAAGTACCCCTGCTATGAAACTGGCGCTCAATGTCTCATCGAGCCAGAACACCGAACTCATCAAGCCCACCAGGGGTACGCCCAGCATGGCCAGCGACATGCTGGTCGCGGGCAACCACATGCTCGCAGCGTTGACGGCGCAGAAGCAGAAGGCAGTAGCCAGCGGGCCGACGAACAGAATGATCTGCCAGAACGCCACCGAGCCATCGCCTGTGAACGGCCCTTCAACGATTCGCGCGAGTGCCAGCAAAGGAACCGTAGCGACGAGCATCTGCCAGGGGGCGAGCTGGTAGGCCGTGGCGCGAACCTTGGCGTAGCGCAGATGCAGGATGCACAGCGCCCAGCAGGCCGAGGCGATGAGCAACATCAGGTTGGCGCGCACCAGGTTCGCATTGTTCCAGTCAAGCGCCAGCGGATTGAACAAGACGGCTACGCCGAACATGCCGAGGGCGGCGCCTAGGAGTTGACGAGGGGCCAGCCGCTCACGAAAGACGAGCACTGCCAGTGGCGTCACCCACAGCGGGGTGGTGTAGGCGAGTACGGCCGAGCGGCCCGCCGGAATCTCGGTCATGGCCAGCGCGCCGAGCAATGTGAAGGCGAGCATCTGCAGGAGCCCGACGCTAAGCAGGAGCGGCACGTCGCCTCGGCTGGGTCGATAGAGGGTGCCGGTCAGCAGTTGCAGGAGGAAGAGGCACAAGGCGCCCAATGCGAAGCGGCTGGCTGAGAACCAGACGGGTGTGACGTGACCAAGTCCTGCCTTCATCACCGGCCAGTTCATGCCCCACACCAGAATCGCCATGAGCAACAGCACCATGCCCTTGAGTCGAGGCGTCAATAAGGTACGGCTGGATAACGGAGTGTTTCGTGCTTCGGTAGTCAGGCTGTGCGGGCAGGTCATCACCGTGGCCTCCAATCGCTATTCGAGTTGGGAACAGCCTAAGGGGGCAGAAGCGGAGAAGCTTTCCTAAATGGCCTGGATGATTTCTAATTTGCAGGAAAATATTCTGTTGTATTTAGTTTTTGGAGAATATTCGACGTGCGTAAACTGGATCGGACCGACATCGGCATCCTCAACCGACTGCAAGAGGATGCCCGTGTCACGAATGCTGAGCTGGCACGTGCAGTGAATCTTTCATCAACGCCATGCTTCAACCGGGTCAAGGCCATGGAGGAGCTGGGGCTGATTCGTCAGCAGGTCACTCTGCTGGCTCCTGAGCTGCTGGGGCTCAACGTCAACGTATTCATTCACGTCAGCCTGGAGAAGCAGGTAGTCGATGCGCTGGCGCGTTTCGAGACTGCCATCGCCGAACGCCCGGAGGTGATGGAATGCTATTTGATGACAGGGGACGCCGATTACCTGCTCCGCGTGCTGGTGCCTGACATCCAGGCGCTGGAGCGCTTCATCCTCGATCACCTGACCAAGATTCCCGGCGTCGCGAACATTCGCTCGAGCTTCGCGCTCAAGCAGGTGCGCTACAAGACGGCGCTGCCGTTGCCACCCAACGGGTTGGTCGTTGGATGAGGCGGGTTCCGTAAGTGGGATCGCTCCTTTGGCAGATGGGGTGGATCCTGCCCGCTGCGAGTATGCGCTCGCTCGTTAACTTGCCTGTGCCGCGCTGAGCCATTCGCGCGGGCTTTTGCCGACCTTGCGGCGAAAGGCACGCGACAGAGCCGAGGGGCTTTCGTAGCCGACCTCATCGGCGATGAGTGCAATCGGCCGACCCTCCCGCAGGCGCTTTTGAACCAGGCTCACCCGCCAGCCAAGCAGGTAGTCCGCCGGTGTGCTGCCTACGATGTCATGGAATCGCGCAGCGAAACCGGCCCGGGACATGTTGCAAGCCTGCGCCAGGGTTTCCACCGACCAGGCCTGGTGCGGTGCGTCGTGCATCAGGGTGAGGGCGCGGGCTAGCCGCGGATCAGCAAGGCCGGCCATAAGGCCCGTGGACAGGCTGCGGGTCGCCAGCAGATGACGAAGCAGTTGAATGAGCATCAGCTCAAACAGCCGGTTCAGCACGGCGAATCGCCCGCACTCCTCATTGAAAGCTTCCTGAAACAGCCACTCAAGATTGCCGGCGAGGTTCGGTAGCTGCGACAGCGGCAGCAGCAAGTGACACGGCAAGGCGAGAGTCAGTGGGTTGTCGATACCGCCGTCGAACGTCAGTGAGGCGCAGACCAGTTCCGCCTGATCGGCAGTATCGGCGACCAGAGCGTGCGGTGCCGGGCGTGGAAACAGGATCAGCGTAGGTTCTTCGATCTCGTAGACCTTTACCCGTTCCGCCTGGATACGCACCCGCCCGGCGCGCAGAAGGTGCAGATGGCCCTGCCGATCCTGGCCATCGTATTCGGCCGTGCCGCACAGGCCGCCGCTGTAATAGGTGGTGGCGTGCAGGCGGAAATGGGTAAGCAGAGCGGACAAGCGGTCCATGTGACCTCACAGGTTTGGACGATCTGCAGCATATGTTCGACTAACAGCTGCCATTTGAGAAGTTCTTTTGCAGATCATGGGCTCGAGGCTGGCGCACAGGCCCAGCCACCCGAACTCAGGAGAACCACCATGAGCCGCATTACCCCTGTATCGATCGAACATGCCCCTGATGCCGCGCGCTCGTTGTTGTCTGGCATTCAGAAAAGCCTTGGCAGTGTGCCTAATGCCTTTCGTACCCTGGCTCACGCGCCGGCTGCCCTGGGCGGCTACCTAGCGCTCTCCCAAGCGCTTGGCAAAAACTCCCTCAGCGTGCGCCAACGCGAGACCGTTGCGCTGGCGACTTCGGAGGTGAACGGTTGCGACTACTGCCTCGCCGCACATTCCCTGTTCGGCCGCAAGGCGGGCCTCGACGATACAGCTATCGAGCAGGCTCGGCGCGGCAGCCTGGACACGGTTGCGACATTCGCCCGGCAGGTGACGGAAAGCCGCGGGCAGGTCAGCGACGAACAATTGGCCGAGGCGCGGGCGGCGGGGCTGAGCGACGCGCAGATAGTCGACATCGTGGCGCAGATTGCCCTGATGACACTGACCAACTACCTCAACAATGTTGCCCAGACAGACGTCGACTTTCCGGCAGTACAGCCGCTTACCGAGGAGTAAAAGCATGAACGCCACGCTTTATACCACTAGCGGCTGCCCTTACTGCATCCAGGCCAAGGCGCTGCTATCCCGCCGAGGGGTTAACGTCACCGAGATCGATATCGGAGCCAGCCCCGAGCAGCGCGCCGCGCTGATCGCCCGGACCGGCCGGCGTACGGTGCCGCAGATCTATATCGAGGGTAACCATGTCGGAGGCTTTGATGACTTGGTGGCCTTCGACAGGATTGGCGGCCTTAAAGTGGCAGATATCCGATCCAATAGCGTATCGGGTGTATGAGACGGGTGGGCGGCTGTCGCCAGGTCGGCGCGCCGCCTCGAACCCCTCGTTCAGTAGGTTCAGATCGGCCTGATGTATGTGTCTCGAACTGAACCTGGCTGAATCATTCCTCCGTAATGCGCTGCTGGCAGGTCACCATTTTCACACTATCGGTGAAAGTCATTGTTCAGCGGTGCGCTTTATCCCTGTCTAACCTTGCCGGGATCATAGCGGTGCTTAGACCTACACCAACTAGCACCTCAGAGGTCCCGCATGACTTCACTGGCAATGGCTCGACCGCACTATTCAATACGGAAATTTGATCCAAATAGGACAATCGAGCGGCCAGTTCTCAATGAACTACTCGATGCGCTTCGCTATTGTCCATCCCCAACCAATCTTCAACCCTGGCGTTTCTTGATTGCCGAAAGCGCCGCAACCAAAGCGCAGCTTGCCGGTGCAGCCAAACAGGTCGATGCCAATAAGGATCTCGAGCTGCTCGATGCCTCTCACTTCATATTGCTCTGCAGACTTTCCGACATCAGTGACGCGCACCTCCAGGCCTTACTGGCGCAGGAGGCTGCGGAGGGTCGCTTTTCAGACAACAGCGCTCAGATCGCTCAGCATCACGCCCGTGCACGTCGAATCAACCTGCACCGTTATGAGCGCAAGGATCTGGCTCATTGGATGGAGAAGCACGTATATCTCGCTCTTGGTTCTCTGATCTCCCGCGCGGCGGCGCTGGCCATTGACGCCGTACCCATGGAGCATTTTGATCAGGCCTCGGTCGATGCAGCCTTTCAATTGCCACAACAAGGGCTGACCGGCGTGCTCCTGGTCGCGTTGGGCTATCGCAGTCGTGAAATCGGAGACGGTCCTGGAAAGTCGCGCTTGCCCACTGAGCAAATATTCATGTTTCGCTGATGGCGGGGGGACGGGCCTGGCAGATGGGTGTGCAGCGCTGATATAGCAGCGGAGTTGCTTTACCGGGGTAGGGTGTAAACACCGTGAGCCCAGGCCGTATTCAGCCGACAGGCTTCAGTAAGAGCGTCGTTACCTGCTGAACAGCAACATCTCTTGAGTCCGCCAGAAGGCGGGTGAACTCTCCGATTCTTTATCACTGCTGTTCATGATGGCCTTACCTTGTCTGACATAAGCGAAGTGTCAGCGGGCATTCGAAGCAATTTGCGGGCCCAGCTAACGACCTTCCCGTTAGCTGCAGAAACCGGCGTTTGACTGGGTTTGCCGGGTCAAGCCGGCATATTCCGTACATCTCGCCTGACGGCCTGAGGCGGCACACCGAAGCCGCGGACGAAGGCTTCGCGTAGATGGCGCCGGTCGCGGAAGCCCGTTTCACGGGCGATGGTCTCCAAGCTATGGCGGCTTTGCTCGACCATTAGCCGCGCCGCTTCCAGGCGCAGGCTTTCGATCGCCTTGGCAGGGGACTGGCCGGTTTCGGCCGTGAACACGCGGGTGAACTGCCTTGGGCTGAGGTGCACGTGCTCGGCCAGATCCTCGACGCTCAGCGGTCGATTGAGGTTCTGCCGAGCAAAATTCAGCGCCTGTTGAATGCGATCGGACTTCGGTGCCAGCGCCAGCATTTCCGAGTGCTGCGACTGGCCGCCGGAGCGACGCTGGTGCATCACCAGCTTGTGCGCGACGGACCGCGCCGCCTCGGCACCGAGGTCCTTTTCCACCATGCCAAGGGCCAGGTCGAGCCCCGCCGTCATGCCGGCAGACGTCCAGACCGAGCCATCAATGATGTAAATGCGGTCCTCTTCGACATGGATCGCCGGGTGGCGGCTTTGCATCTCGCGCGCATACGCCCAGTGCGTGGTTGCCCGTTTGCCGTCCAGTAACCCGGCCTGAGCGAGGACGAACCCTCCCGTGCACACGCCGGCTGTGCGACGCGCCTGGGCGCCGGCCAGCCGGACGAAGGCCAGCACGTCCGGGTCGGGCGGGTTGTTCAGCGGATCATTGACGCCCACGACCATCCAGGTGTCGGCATGGCCGGGCGCCTGGAAGGCTCGGGTTTCGATAGAGATACCCAGCGACGAGCGAACCGGCTGGCCTGACGCCGAGAAATTTTCGATCAGATAAAACGGCTCGCCAGCCACCACGTTCGCGAACTCGAACACTGTCTGGGTGGCGAGCGACATGATCTGGAAGCCGTCGGCCAATAGATAACCGATGCGATGCATGACGAATCCTCTATGTCCTAAAACACGAACATAAACGTCATTTGCGACATTGGCTAGCCCCGGCATGATGGCTCCACCTGAACAACGCACCCTGGAGCTCACCATGAACCACCCAAATGCAGGAACGGCCCTCATCACCGGCGCGTCATCCGGCATCGGCGCGATCTACGCCGATCGCCTTGCCCGTCGCGGTTATGACCTGATTCTGGTTGCTCGCAACCGCGATCGCCTGAACACCCTGGCCAACCGCATCACCAACGAAACCCGTCGGGTCGTGGAAGTACTCGATGCCGACCTCGGCGATCAGCGCTCCCTGGCCAAGGTAGAAGCCAAACTTAAGGAAGACGCCAGCATCACGCTGCTGGTGAACAACGCCGGCATCGGTACCCACACGCCTCTGTTGCAAAGCGATGTGGAGCAAATGACCCGCATGATCGACCTGAATGTTACCGCCTTGACGCGCCTGAGCTACGCCGCCCTGCCGGGGATGGTTGCCCGCGGCCATGGCGGCATCATCAATATCTCGTCGATCGTCAGCATCGCCCCGGAAATTCTCAACGGCGTGTATGGCGGCAGTAAGGCGTTCGTTACCGCGTTCAGCCAATCGCTTCATCACGAACTCGCCAGCCAGGGCATCCAGGTTCAAGCGGTGCTGCCTGGTGCCACCGCAACCGAGTTCTGGGAGATCGGCGGCTTACCGCTCGAGCACCTGGACCCTGCCATCGTCATGACCGCCGACCAATTGGTCGATTCGGCGCTGACCGATTACGACCGTGGCGAGCTGATCTCCATTCCGTCTCTGCATGACATCGAGCAATGGCGCACCTACGAAGCCAGTCGCCGCGCCATGTCCGCTCAGCTGTCCAGCAACACCCCTGCACCCCGTTACTCCTCCCACTAAAACCAACTGAAATAGAAGGAAACCTAGCCATGAAACTGACCAAAAACACGATCTTCATTACTGGCGGCACCTCGGGCATCGGTCGCGGTCTGGCCGAGGCATTTCACCGACTTGGCAACCAGGTCATCATCGCCGGCCGCCGCAAGGCCCTGCTCGACGAGATCGCCGCAGCCAACCCGGGCATGGATACCGTCGTACTCGACATCAACGACCCGGTGCAGATCAAGGCCGTCGCCGATAAGGTGATCGCGCGCCACCCTGGCCTGAACGTGGTGATCAACAATGCCGGCATCATGCCGTTTGACAACCCCGCCTCGGGGGATCTGGATGACGACCAGGCGGTCGGGCTGCTGAACACCAACGTACTCGGCCCGGTACGCGTCAGCGCGGCTTTCGTCGAGCACCTCAAGCGCCAGCCAGAGGCCTGGATCATCAACAACAGTTCGGTGCTGGCCTTCCTGCCCCTGGCGGCGACCGCGCTCTACTCGGCCACCAAAGCCGCCATCCACTCCTACACCCTGTCGCAACGGTTTGCCCTGCGCGAAACCAGTGTCGGCGTGCTCGAAATCGCGCCGCCGTGGGTCGATACCGATCTGATTCACAAGAGCGGCGATCCCCGCGCCATGCCACTCGATGCCTTCCTGAGCGAGACGCTGGCCAAGCTCGAACACGCGACCACTGAAGTGTTGGTCGACGGCGTGGTGCCGCTGCGGGCCAACGTCGGGCCGAACGAGCACGCCCTCATCAACCAGTTCAACCAGTCGCTGGTGGACAACCCGATCCCTGTCGCGTGAAACCCACCGGCCGGCCCCGCCCTCGGGCCGGCCGCTTCTGCTCACTCAGGAGCACGACCATGAGCAATTCCATCCCGGCCCAGCCCCTGTTTGCATTGCGGCTGCTGAGCCTTGCCTATTTCGTCCAGGCCGTCGGCGCCCTGTCGGTGGTCGGCAGCCTGGAAGCGATATCCCGTGAATGGATGCTGAGCGCCTCGCAAAGCGCCTACCTGATTACCGTTTTCGGCGTGACCTTTGCGCTGGCAGCGCCGTTGCTGCAGGTCGCGCTGGGTCACCTGCCGCGTCGGCGGCAGGTGTTGCTCGGGCTTGGGCTGTTCAGCACGGCGTCCATGCTCTTTGCGTTCGCACCCAGCTACGAGGTCTTGTTGGCCTCACGTGTGTTGATGGGGATCGGCGCCGGCTTCATTGGCCCGGTGCTCGGTGCGCTCGGGTCGAACTTGGTCGAGCGGGATCAGCAGGGCAGCGCCATCGCCGTCGTACTGCTCGGGCTGAGCGTCGCGGGACTGGCGGGCATGCCGATCACCGCCTGGCTGGCTCATGTATGGGGCGCACGTAATCTCTTCATGGGCATCGGTCTGGCGGGCATGGTGACGGCCATGCTGATTCTCTGGCGCGTGCCGAACAAGGTTGCCGGCGAGCGCACGGCCTTACGCAGCATTTTGAGATTGCTGACCGACCCGGGCTCGCTTAGCGCGTTGCTCGTGGTCTTCTTCGTCACCACCGGGGTGTTCTCGACCTACGCCTTTCTCACGCCGATCATCCGCAACGATTACCACGGTGATCCCGCTGACATCTCACTGGCGCTGACCGTACTGGGCGTGGCCGGCGTGCTTGGCAACCTGTTCGTTACCCGGGCCGCCTGTTACCTGAGTGCCGTGTTCATGCTGGTGGCCGGTGTCGGCCTGCTGATGGCTGACGTTCTGTTCATGTGGATGGCGCCATCGCAGCTCGGCTGGCTGCTAATTGCACTAGTGCTTTGGGCCTTTGCCACGGACATCGTCTGGCCAACGCAACAACGGCGGATGGTCGAGCTGCGGCCCGAGCAGCGCGGCATCGCGCTGGCCCTGACCGCGTCATTTCTTTTTTGCGGCATCGGGCTCGGTTCGGCGATCGCCGGCTGGGTCTATCCGGCGTACGGCTACGCGGGCCTGCTGGCCTCGTCACTACTGTCTTTCAGCCTTGCATTGGGTTGCCTCGTGTTCTCGGAACGTCGGGCTCTGCCTGCCTCCGCAGGTGCCATGGCGTGACCGAATTTCACAAACACCACTATTTCGTTATCCCAACCAGGAGAATTCCTCATGAAGCAAGCAATGGCAATCTTCGCCCTGGTGGCGTCCCTTCTCGGAGGCTGGAAAGGTGCCTATGCCTCCGATGATGTCGATGTTCGTCTGTACCGCCTGGACTGCGGAACCATGCATCTCGGTGATCTGACGCTGATGTCGGATTCCGGCGCCTACAAGGGCCGTTCCTATGACATCGTCGTGTCCTGCTATCTGATCAAGCATGGCGACGACTGGCTGCTCTGGGATACCGGCCTTTCCAAGGACTTCCTGGGCGGCGTGACAAGCGGGAGCTTGAAAATGGAGTTGACCAAGACGCTGGTCGAGCAGCTCGAGGCGCTGGGTCTTTCTCCCAGCGACATCGACATCGTAGCCCTGTCCCACGCCCACTTCGATCATGCTGGGCAGACCGGTGACTTCCCTGAAGCCACGTTGGTTTTGCAGCGCAGCGAATATGAATTGTTGCTTCAGGAGAAAGTGGCCAAGGCCCATTTCATCGAGCCCGGGCTGCTGCAAAGCCATGTATCCGATCCCAAGCTGAGCAAGGTCAACTTGGTCGAAGGGAATCACGACCTCTTTGGGGATGGTCGGGTGAAGATGATCGCATTGCCGGGGCACACCCCAGGCCACATGGCACTGGAGCTGACCTTGCGTAACGCAGGAACGGTGCTGCTGTCTGGCGACCAGTGGCATTTCACCGAGAATAGACTGAGGAACCAAGTCCCGACGTTCAACTTCAGCCACGACCAGACACTGGAATCGTCAGATAAGCTGGAGCAGCTGGCCAGCCGTGAAGGCGTGACCTTCATCATTCAACACGAGCCTGCTGACAACGGACGGTTGCCCGCTCTTCCTGACTATCTTGACTGAGTGGTCCGCTGGCGCGGGTGGGCTGGCGTGGCGCGTATCGCAACGGCAGCGAAGCAGTAACGGCAATTGCTGCACAGTTGTTAGCGGGCCCAGCTCACTCGTCTGGCCGGATAACAGAACCTCCACTCTTCCAATCGCCTGCTGTACCTAGGCCGGCACCATCGTGTGGTTGCCGGTCAGACTTGCCCCCGAAACATCAACCCTTGGAGTACTGATTCATGGACACCCCGATCATTGTGGTCGCCACGATTACGCTACAGCCCGGCAGCCGTGAAGTGGCCGAAGCGGCGCTTCGCAAAGCTGTCGCACGAAGTCGCAAGGAACCTGGCTGCGACCAGTACCAGCTGCATGAAGACAGCGAGCGGCCGGACAGGTTGGTCATGATCGAGCGTTGGCGCGACGAGGCGGCGCTACAAGACCATCTTGAAGGGCCGGTCTTTCGAGAGCTTGCCGAAACGCTTGAAAGGCATATCACGCTCGACGTGATGAAGCTGTCGCTGCTGGTTTGAAGCCGCAGCTTCTGGGTCGCCAGAACCGTGGGATACGCTACTGGTTCTGGCAGCCGCTATTTGACCTTGCCGTTCAAGCGATCAAACCCGGATCAGACGCGAGAGGCGGCAGTTCCTGTTTCAGCGGATCGAGACGACTGCGCAACAGTGCATGCAATTGTTGAACGGCCGGCGAATATTGCTTGCGATGCGGGCACACCAGGTTAAGCGGTGTGGGCTCGCCTTGATACTGAGCCAGCACTATCTCCAGCCGTCCTGCTTCTATGTCGTCGCGTACGTCCAGCCAGGATTTGTAGACAAGCCCTTCCCCCGCAACCGCCAAGCGTCGCACGATGTCGGCGTCGTTGCTTAACAGCGGGCCAGTGACCTGTACCGTCTGATCACCTAACCGCCAGCGATCATGCGCGCGTCCGTTGAGCGAATACAGCAGGCATTGGTGTTGCGCAAGATCGGTAGGCGTTCGGGGCCTGCCGTTACGCTCTAGGTAATCTGGGGCGCCTACCAGGACGCGGCGATTCCAGGGAGCCAGCGACAAGGCTACCCAACTCGCATCGTCAAATACTCCGTAGCGCAGCGCAACGTCCACCGGGTCTCGAAATACGTCGGCCACTTGATCCGATATCAGCAGGCGAAGGCTGAGCGCCGGATGCTGACGACGGAACTCGGAAAGCCACGGCAGCAGCACGTTGCGGCCGAGATCCGACGGCGCGGAGACCTGCAGCAAGCCATGCAGCTGGGTGCTTTCCCGGCGCACCCGGTCCTGGCCTTCGCGCAAGGTATCCAGTGCCTCGCAGGCAAACGGCAGGTACTGCTCACCTTCGGCAGTCAACCGCAGGCTGCGCGTGGAGCGAGCGAACAAACGAACATCCAGATCGCGCTCGAGGCGCTTGATCGCCGCGGCCACCTGGCCCGGTAGCAGGCCAACTTCGCGGGCGACGTTGGAGAAACTGCCCAGTGCGGCTGTGCGCACGAAAAGCTGAAGGTCTTCGAACCGAACCATTTTCACACCTGCGATGAAAGTGCTGGTGGATTTTGAGCCTTTTTCCAGAGGTATGGGAAGACGAAGATGTCCCTACGTTTCGCTTGTACCTGACCTTCAAGGATTGCCCCACATGAAAGCTATCGTCTTCACCGAGTACGGCCTGCCAATCGACGACCCTCGTGCATTGTTCGACAGCGAGCTGCCAGAACCTACCCCAGGCCCGCATGACCTGCTGGTGCAGGTCAGAGCCATCGCGGTGAACCCGGTCGATACCAAGGTGCGTTCCGGCAAGGGGGCTACCGAGCAGCCCAAAGTGCTCGGCTGGGACGCGGTCGGTGTAGTGCGTGCCGTAGGCGCCGACGTAAGCCTGTTCCAGCCCGGCGATGAGGTGTTCTATGCCGGCGCCATCGACCGTCCTGGCAGCTATAGCGAGTTGCATCTGGTCGACGAACGCATTGTCGGGCGCAAACCGCGCAGCCTAGACGATGCCAGTGCCGCCGCTTTGCCGTTGACGTCGATCACCTCCTGGGAACTGCTGTTCGACCGCCTCGGCATGAGCGAGGGCGGTGGAGCAGGGCAGAGTCTGCTGATCCTGGGTGCCGGCGGCGGCGTGGGTTCGATCCTGACGCAACTGGCCCGCCAGTTGACCGGCCTGAAGGTGATCGGCACCGCTTCGCGCCCGGAAACCCGGGAATGGGTCAGCGCCCTCGGTGCGCATCATGTAATCGACCACAGCCGGCCGCTGGCGGAGCAGTTAAAGGGCATTGGTATCGAGGCGGTGGATCATGTGATCAGCCTCACCCACACCGACAGCTACCTTCCTCAACTGGTCGAGGTTTTGCGGCCCCAGGGCCATCTAGCACTGATCGACGATCCGGCCGTGCTGGATGTGGTGCCGCTCAAGCGCAAGTCGCTAACGCTGCACTGGGAGCTGATGTTCACCCGCTCGCTGTACAAGACGGACGACATGATCAAGCAGCACCAGTTGCTCAACCGCGTCACGGAGCTGATAGACGCCGGTGTGCTGAAGACAACCGTAGGCGAGCATTTCGGACGCATCGAGGCGGCCAACTTGCGGCGTGCCCATGCACTGATCGAAAGCGGCAAGGCCATGGGCAAGATCGTCCTGGAAGGCTTCTGACTTATCCATGCATCAAGTGCCCGCCGCGCGGGCAGGAGACCCACTATGCGCATCGAAAAACGTTTTCGCCACACCTTTTTGGCCTTGGCGCTCGCCAGCCCAGTCACCTTCGCCGCGCAACTCCAGCCGCTGCCGGCCAGCGCTGCGGCCGCTCGGCCGATCGGGGTGATTGACCAGGTATTTGCCTTCCATGAAGCCATGCCCACCGGCGTAACTGTCAGCGAGACCGGACGACTCTTCGTCAACTTCCCGCGCTGGGGTGACGCCGTGCCTTTCACGGTGGGTGAAATTCGAGACGGGAAGGTCCAGCCGTACCCCAATGCAGCCATCAATACGGAAGATCCGGACGACCCGGCCAAGGGATTCATCAGCGTGCAAAGCGTGGTCGCCGATGGCAAGGGGCGTGTCTGGGTGCTGGACACCGCCGCGCCGGAATTCTCCACGCCGCGTCCCGGCGGCGCGAAGCTGGTCGCCATCGACCTGGCCAGCAACCGGGTGGTCAAGACCCTGGTCTTTCCACCTGAAGTGATCCTGCCGAGCACCTATGTCAACGACATGCGCTTCGACTTCCGGGTGGGCAAGCAAGGCACGGTTTATGTAACCGATTCGTCCGTATCCGGCCCCGGCGGCATCATCGTCATGGATATCGCCAGTGGTAAAGCCAGCCGACGCCTGAGCGGCGCGGTGCAGACCTCTGTCGACCGGGACTTCGTACCGGTCGTGGAGGGAAAACCGGCGCTTTTGACAAAGGATGCCGATGGCAAGCCAAAGGCTCTAGGTGTGGCTTCCGACGGCATCGCTTTATCTGCGGATGGACACGAACTCTATTTCTCTCCGTTGTCCAGCCGCCATCTGTACGCCGTGTCGACCGCACTATTGCGCGACCCAACTGTGAGCGAGGCACAGTTGCAGTCTGCCGTACGTGACCTGGGCGAGAAGGGCGCCTCCGATGGCCTAGAGGCTGATGCCGAGGGCGCCGTTTACGCCACTGACTACGAACACAACGGGATTCGCAAGCGCCTGCCCGACGGCACTTGGCAAACCATCGTTCATGACCCGCGGGTGCTCTGGCCGGACACCCTTTCCATCGGCCCGGACGGCTATCTGTATTTCACCGCCAACCAGCTGCATCGCTCGCCTGGCTTCAACGATGGTCAAGACCTGCGTAGCAAACCCTATAGCCTGTTGCGGGTGAAGATCGATGCAGCGCCGGCACCTACGCACTGAGACGCCCCGGCCGACTGTCGGCAACCATTGACTTCGGACTGTGCCCGAGACGTGTGTCTGCGGGCGAGGTGAACCATGAAACCGATCATCCGCCTCGGTTACATCGACCTGAGCTTTCATGCGGCCAGCGCCGCGCTGGTGCAGCGTGTACTCGAGCGTCATGGCTATGAGGTTCAGGTCAGTGCCGCGCCCCATGAAGACATGTTCCGCCGCTTTGGGGCCGGCGCTGTCGACATGCTGGTCTCGGCCTGGCTGCCCGCGAGCCATGGCGACTACCTTGCGCCTTATGCCGCGCAAACACGCACGCTAGGCGTGCTGTACCGGCCTTACTGCATCTGGGGCGTGCCGGACTATGTGCCCGTCGACGCGGTACAGAGCGTCGCGGACCTCCTTCGCCCCGAGGTCGCAACACGGATGACGCGGCTGATCCAGGGCATCAATCCCGGCGCCGGCATCAGCCGCTTCTCCAGGGCAATCATCCAGCAATACGGCCTTGATCGGCTCGGCTATCACTTCGAGAACGGTACTCAGGCCGATTGCTTCGCGCGCTACGAACAAGCCCATGCACGGCGCGAATGGTGCGTCGTGCCACTCTGGCATCCGCAGTTTTTGCATCACTCGCACTACATTCGCCCATTGGACGAACCCTTGGGGCTGCTCGGTGGCCAGGATGACGCAACGCTGATCGTGAGCGAGCCATTTGCCCGCGATATGCCCGCGGCATTGCTCAAGGAACTGAACTGCCTCAGTCCAGGCAATGCGGTCATAAGCGAACTTGATCACATGATCTGCCGCGGTGGGATGTCAGCGCTGCAAGCCGCCGATGCGTGGCTGGCTCGTGGCGCTGCCCTTTGAAAATCACCATCTGACAGGAGAAACCACCAATGGAACTCGCCAGCCTCGCCAAACGTCGCTACACCAACAAGGTCTTCGACGCCAGCCGCAGGTTCTCGGATTCAGTAGACCACTACAGATAAGACTAGTGGCTTAGCCTGATGAAAAGAAGTAAATCCATCTTCAGAGCTATTTCCGCTTCTAGCCGAAAGCCGCCAGCCGACTAGGGACGGGTGGCTTGCCAAGCAAATCTCGTACAGCCTTACACACCGATCCATGTAGTTTTTCAACTTTCGGTGCCTCTGGAAGAGCTTTGTCAGTACAAAAGACCTCGCTGCACTTTCTGTCTATGCCAGTTCGCGTATGAGTTCTGGATACTTGCTCAGGATACGAATCAGGACGGTGGCCTGATCGTTGGGCTTTGAACGATTTTGTTCCCAGTTCTTGAGTGTCGCTGGCTTGGCGTGAATGGCCTGCGCAAATACACCCTGGGACATCTGCAGCTTTTCGCGCAGTGCGACGATTTCCGCACCTGTCGCGGGTTCGATTGGCTTGTATTCGACCTTGTGAGTACGCAGCGTACGCTTGCCTTCACGCGCTGCGGCCAAGTCGTCGAAACCTTCGATCAGCTCGGAAAAAATATCGCGTTTGGTCATGGTGCTTGCCTCGCCTTCACTTCGCGCTCAAGGAGCGCTTTCAACTGCCTACGCTGATCACTGCTCAGGTCATCGAGTTCGTCTTTGTCATACAGGGTGAAGAGCCAGAACTGCAGACCGCTGTGCCAGTAGTAGTAAATCACCCGAACGCCACCGCGCTTCCCTTTGTTGCGCCTGACCGATCCGAAGCGGACCTTCCTCAGGCCACCGCTGTTGGCGATGACTGCGCCTGCCTCCGGGTTGGCCAAGAGCATCTGCTGGAATAGAGAGTACTCGTCGTCATCCAGGTGGGCTTTTCGATTGCGCTCAAAGGGTGACAGCTCAACGAACAATGCATTCATATGTATGCGCTATTTGCGTATATTTAATGGTGAGTGTCTTCTTGTCAAGAAGTGAGCAGGTGGCCAGATACAAGAAATGCGGCAGCCTGGCTGGGCTGCCGCTAAGACGCTCTTCTGAAGGGGCTCGCTGCGATGGAAGGCTTGTGCCTGGGGCGATCAGGCGATTTCCTTCTGTGATGTGTGATCCGGCAGCAACGCCTGGGTTTCCGACGGGCTCACCCGCCCAATAAATCGCGCCAGTTGCTCGGCCGGCTCGCCTTTGCGCCTTACCATGTAGGTGGTCAGCATGGATGCGCAGCCGTCTAGCGGCCTGGCCACGACGTCCGGATTATTCAGTTCGTTGATGCGCGCCAGGCTGGAGAAGCCCAGGCCATAACCCGCGGCTACCAGCGCCATCATCAGATCCAGTGTCGGTACGCGGTCGGCGATGGTCAGCCGTGTTTCCACGGCGCCTAGCACCTGCTGCAACTGTTGCCAGAAACCTTCGCAAACTTGCGGATCGCAGAGCACCAGCGGGTAGCGCACCACTTCGTCGAGCGGCACGCGTCGATAGGTCAGCAGCGGGTGGCGAGCCGGCACCGCCACTACTAGCGGATCGAACCAGACCGGCTCGGCCACAAGCCCTTCGCCCACTTCGTCGGACTGGGCGAGCCCGATGTCGAACAGGTCGTCGTTGAGGCCTCTGACCTGTTCGCTGAAGGTGACTTCCGACAGGCAGATCTCGATTTCCGGTTCTTCCTCGCGGCACTGGGCGAGCAAGGCGGCCAGGCGAGCCTGCGGGATGCCATCGGACAGTGCGACGCGAATGCGCCCACGGTAGCCAGCCGCCGCGCTCTTGACGCTGGCCTTGGCCTGGTCGACCACGGCCAGCACTCGGCGAGCTTCTTTCAAGAGCACCTTGCCGGCCCAGGTCAGCCGAGTGCGCCGCGTGGTGCGCTCGAACAGCTGTACGCCCAGGCGGTACTCCAGCTCCTTGATGATCCGCGACAGGGGCGACTGTTCGATATGTAGGCGCGCGGCGGCACGGGCAAAGTGCAGTTCTTCTGCGACGGCAATGAAACAGCGAAGGTGGCGCAGTTCCACGGCCTTTCCTCCGTCAGTTGTAAGGTTCGGCTTGCACGTCGCTGTTCCAGGTCGGCTGGCGACGCAGGTTGACGATCTGCAGCAGGGCGCCCAGTGCGGCGACGCCGCCAGCACTGGCGGCCAAGGTCCAGGTGGGCATCTGCAACAGCAGCACGAAACCGCCGGCCGCGGCACCGATGGCGCTGCCCAGGTACAGCGCCGACTCGTTCAACGCGATGGCCAGGTTGCCGTCGCCTTGGGCCTGGCGCGCCAGGATCAGCTCGTTGTTCTGCGGCACCTGCAGCGCCCAGCCGACGGAGCCCCACAGGGCGATGGGCAGCATCACCAGCCAGGTGCTGAGGGCCGCTGCCAGAGGCAGCACGAACAGCGACACGGCGAGAGTCAGCATGATGGCGAAGGTCAGCACTGGCCCCTTGATACGATCCACCAGTGGGCCGATCAGGAAACTGCCCAGCACGCCGCCGATGCCCCAGACCCACAGGTAGGGGGTGACCGAGCGCACCGCGCCATAGACTGGGTCAGCCAGCAGCGGGGCGATGAAGGTGTACATGCCCAGGCTGGCGATGGCGGCCAGCAGCGATACCAGCAGGATGACCAGCACATGGCCGTCACCGAGGATCGCCAGCTTCTGGCCCAGCGTGGTGGCGGTGGCTGACGGCAGGGAAGGGAGCTTCAGCAGCAGGCCGAAGAAGGCCACCAGGCCAAGCAGGGTCACCAGCCACAGGGCGGCCTGCCAGCCCAGCTGTTCGGCGATCAGTAGGCTGAGCGGTACGCCCAGCACTACGCCGCTGGCCATGCCGCCCATGATGATGGCGATGGCCTTGCCGCGGCGTTCCGGGGTAGACACGGCGGCCGAGGCGCCGATGCCCATGGCCAGGTAGACGCCGGCGCCGATGCCAGCGATGGCACGCCAGACCATCAACGCGGTGAAGCTCTCGGCCAGCGCGCTGGCGGCGTTGGCGATGACGAACAGGCCCAGGGCCAGCAACAAGCCAGTGCGCTGACGATGCGCCGGGGTCAGGGCGACGAAGATCGGTGAACCCAGGCCGTAGGCCAGGGTGAAGGCGGTGACCAACTGGGCGGCCACCGCGACGGAGACCGCGAACGAGGCCTCGATCATCGGGATCAACCCGGCGGTGACGTATGAGGCCATGCCGAGGGCGAAGGCCCCCAGTGCTATGAGGTAGATGGGTGATTGGTTGGGTGTGTGCATGCTCGGACTCGCTTGCGTTGCAGGAACGCGTGGGTGGTACAGCGAATGGATGCAGCCCCGCACCGGGGCCGCATCCGGTTGGGGACTAGAGTTCGAGGCTGACGTTGTACTCGTTCAGCCAGGTGTTGAGGCCAACCGCCAGCTCCATGCCCATGCGCTCGTACATGGGCGAGACACTGCCGAGCGGCTTGGCCAGGGTTTGCTGGATACGGCCGCTGTCGAGCAGGGGCGTTACCGGCGCGTTGCGATCTGCCTGGATGGCGGCCAGGGCATCACGCAGCGCCTGCTCGTAGGCCGGGTCCTGGGTCGAGGGGTAGGGGCTCTTGATCCGCTCGCTGATCGATTCGGGCAGCAGGTCGCGAGTCGCCGCGCGCAGGATGCTTTTCTCCCGACCGTCGAAGGCCTTCAATGCCCAGGGGATGTTGAAGGCGTACTCGACCAGGCGGTGATCGCAGAAGGGCACCCGCACCTCGAGGCCGACGGCCATGCTCATGCGGTCCTTGCGGTCGAGCAGGGTCTGCACGAAGCGGGTCAGATTGACGTAGCTCATCTGCCGCATGCGCTGGTCGACCGCACCCTCGCCGGGCAGTACCGGCGCCTCGGCGATGGCCTGGGTGTAGCTGTCGCGCAGGAAACTGTGCATGTCGAGCTGGGCCAGCAGTCCTGGATCGAACAGGGTCTTGCCGTCGAAGTACTTGCCGGTGACCGATGTCAGCCAGGGGAAGGTATCGGCCTGGATCGCCTCTGGATCGTGGAACCAGCGGTAGCCACCGAACACCTCGTCCGCGCTCTCGCCGGACAGCGCCACGGTCGAGTGCTTGCGCACTTCCTGGAACAGTCGGTAGAGCGATGGCCACATGTCGCCCCAGAAGGCCGGTGGTAGGTCAAGGGCGCGAACGATCTGCGCACGCAGCGCTGGATCGGCCAGCTCGCGGCTGTCGAGGACGATTTCCTGGTGGCTGGAGCGAATCTTCTCCACCAGGTCACGTACGAAGGGCGCATCCGGCGTGCCGCGCACGGCGTCGCCGGTGAAGCCGCTGCCGTGGTCGACGAAGTCGACAGAGAAGGAGCGGATGTTCTCCTTGCCGGCGGCCAGCAGCTTCTTCGAGGCCAGCGCGGTGATGATCGAGGAGTCGAGACCGCCGGAGAGCAAGCTGCACAGCGGCACATCGGCGACGATCTGGCGGTCGACGATGTCCTCCAGCAGATCGCGGGTATGGCGGATGGTCTCGTCCAGCGTGTGTTCGTGCTCGCGTGCTTCCAGCTTCCAGTAGTGGCGGCGACCCAGGCCCTCGCGGTTGATACGCACGATCTCGCCCGGCATCACCTCGCGCATGCCGTCGAACACGGCATGGCCTGGTGTCTTCACCATCTCCAGGATCTCGCGCAGGCCGTCTGCACGCACCTTGCGCGGCACCAGCGGGTTGGCCAGTAGCGCCTTGGGCTCGGAGCCGAACACCACCCCGTCTGCGGTGGGGAAGTAATACAGCGGTTTGACGCCCATGCGGTCGCGGATCAGCAGCAGCTCCTGCGAACGCAGGTCCCAGATGGCGAAGGCATACATGCCGTTGAGCCGCTCGACGAAAGCCTCGCCCCATTCGACATAGGCGCGCAGCACCACCTCGGTGTCGCTGCGGGTTTTGAACTGATGACCGAGTCGCTGCAGCTCGGTGCGCAGCTCGCGGAAGTTGTAGACCTCGCCGCTGTAGGTGATGGCGGCGGCCTCGCGCGGGCCACCGTGCATCGCCGTCATCGGTTGGCGCCCACCTTCCAGATCGATGATCGACAGGCGCCGATGACCCAGGCCGACCGGGCCGTCAATCCACAGCCCGCCGGCATCAGGGCCGCGCAGGGCCATGGTGTCGGTCATGCGCTGCAGGGTGTCGCGTTGCGTTTCCAGGTTCTGGCTGTAGGACAGCCATCCAGCGATTCCACACATAGTCGTTCTCCTTGTGATTGGGTTACCCGAGGCTTTCCAGGTCGCTGTCCTCGGCCAGCAGTACGCGCGTCTCGCCATGGACGTAGCGCGCCGGTGCTGGGGTTTGGGCATGGGTGTCGAGGTCGTTGAGCAGGCGCTGCAGCGCCACGGCGGTGTCGAGACCGGCGAAGGGCTGGCGGGGCGGTTCCTTGAGCGCCACGGCGCGCACCACCTGCCGGCACAGCCGCGAGAGCTTGTGCAGGGTGTCCAGGCCAGGTTCGTCGGGGGCAGTGGCGAACGCGTGCAACAGCTCCTCGGCGCCGTTGGCGCCGCGCGTCCAGATGCGCAGCTGGTCGTGGTCCCAGCGCGGTGTGTCGAACACCAGACGCGCATGGATCAGCCGGGCGTCGCGGTCGACGAAGCTGAAATCCACGGTGCGCTGACGCACGATGTTGACGAAGCTGGAGTAACCGGTGACCCGCGCTTCGCCTAGGCTGGCGGTGAGCTGCACGGTGTCGAGCACCTCCGAGCCGGAGATGGAGAAATCCGAGCGCACACCGAGCACGCCATCGAGCTGGAGCTGGCCGGCGCGCGGGCAGATCCAGCCCACCAGATCCAGGGCATGGATCACCTCGCTGGTCACGCCGCAGGTCGGGCGGTAGTCGTTGATGCGATCCTTGCCCCAGTGGAAGCTGGCACGTACTAGTTGCCAGTCATGACGCTCGACCCAGTCGCGCAACTGCCGGGTCGCGTCCGAATAGCGCTCCACGAGGTCCAGGGCAAAGCCGCCGACCTGCTCCAGTGCGGCGAGCAGCTCGTCCAGGTTGTCACCGGGCGTGACCAGCGGCTTCTCGCAGAGCACGAAGCCCCGGTAGCCGGCCAGCTGCTTGAGCACGGACGCATGGCTGTGATCGTTGACGCTGACCACCACGATGTCCGGCGCGAACACCTGTAGCGCGAGGCCGACGCTGTCGAAGTAGGGCAGTTCGGTCGTCTTCTGCCGGCGCCCGACATAGGCCAGCGACAGCGGCAGGCCGGTGCTCGTGGCGATATGCTCGAAGGCGCGACGGTAGCGGTTGCCGGCGTAGCCCAGGCCGATGATCAGGATTTTCATGCCGAGGCCTCCTGACGGATCAGCAGGCGTTCGTCGCTGACGGCGAAGCCCAGGTTCTGGTACAGAGTGCCGGCAGCCGCGGTGCTCTGCAGCACCACGCAGCCGACGCCGCGGTTGGCGAACCAGCGCAGCAGGTGCTGCATCAGCTGCCGTGCGATGCCGCGGCCTCGCCACTGCGGCTCGACCACCACCGACTGCACCCAGCCGGACAGGCCGTTGAGGCAGCCCGGTGCCGGCGCGCGCTGGTCGATGATGGCGGTCGCGCAACCCAGCACCTGGCCGGATTCCCTGTGTTCGGCGGCAAGGACCTGGACGCAGTCGCTCTCGCTCAGGCGGCTGCTCAGCCAGGTGCGGTAGGCCGCCCGCCAGCGCGCCGCGTCCTCCGGCGTCTTACTCGAATAGCTGGCGGCGGTGCCGTCCAACAGATACGCGCGCAGCTCCACCAGGCTGGGCAGGTCGGCCAAGGTCGCTGGGCGCACGGTGAGGAAGGACTGTTCCATCTCAGGCCACCTCCGCAACAAACACCTCGGACGCCAGCGGGATGCTGAAGTGGTCGAAGGTCTCGCGCAGCGACAGCGCCAGGTGCTCGATCTGCGTGTCGCTGTGGTTCGGCGTGGCGTTGACGCGGAAGCGCTCCGTCCCTACCGGCACTGATGGATAGTTGATTGGCTGCAGATACACGCCATGGTTATGCAGCAAGCGTTCGGCCGCTGCCTTGCAGCGCTTGGCTTCACCTACCAGCACCGGCAGCACGTGGGTCTGTGAGCAGGGCATCACCGGTACGTCATGGTGCTTGAGGCGCTCGCGCAGCTTGGCGGTCTGGGCATGCAGGCGATCGCGCTCGGCGCGGCTGGCCCTGAGGTGTTCGACGCTGGCCAGACAGCCTGCGGTAATTGCCGGCGGCAGCGAGGTGGTGAAGATGAAGCCGGTGGCGAAGGAGCGCACTGCATCGACGATCACCTGGGTCGATGCAATGTAGCCGCCGATCACACCGATGGCCTTGGCCATGGTGCCCTGGATGATGTCCACCTGATCAGCCACGCCCAGCTCGGCGGCGATACCGGCGCCGCGCGGGCCATACATGCCAACCGCATGCACCTCGTCGAGGTAGGTGAGGGCGTTGTAGCGCTTGGCGATCGCAACGATTTCAGCGATTGGGGCAATATCCCCATCCATCGAGTAGATCGACTCGAACACCACGATCTTCGGCTGACCCAGCGGGTAGCTGGCGAGGATCTGCTCGAGGTGCGCAACATCGTTGTGGCGGAAGATCTTGCGCTCGTTGGGCGTGGAGCGAATGCCGTTGACGATGGAGGCGTGGTTCAGCTCATCGCTGATCACCACGCAGTCGGGGATGCGCCGCAGCAGGCACTGGAGGGTGGCATCATTGGAGCCAAAGCCGGTGGGGAAAACCAGCGCCGCCTCCTTGCCGTGCCAGTCGGCCAGGCTAGCTTCCAGACTGGAATACACCTCGTGCGAGCCGCCGATATTGCGCGATCCGCCGGAGCCCGCTCCGTAGGTCTCCAACGCATCGTGCATCTGTTCGCGCACTGCAGGATGTTGCGACATCCCGAGGTAGTCGTTGCTGCACCAGACCACCACCGGTTCCTGCTCGGGACCATCCAGCTTGGCCAGAGGATACTGGCCGCAGATGCGGCTGAGGGTGGTAAAGGTGCGGTACTGGTTGGAGGACTTCAATGTCTCCAGTTGTTCCCGAAGAAGTGCTTGGTACATCCGTTTATCTCCTTAGCGAGTTGATGACACGTCTCTGTGTGGTTCCTCATCAAGCGAGAGCCCTGGCACGGGTAATTGCGGCCAGGTCGGGCTATTCTTCTCGGGATTTATAGGGGTTACAATTTGACTGTTTATCCTAGTACTGGAGGTAACCGGATGAGCGCGCCTCGCACAGCTGAACGCACTCGGGTAGAGCTGGCCGAATTCCTGCGTAGTCGCCGCGAACGAATTTCGCCGGCGGAGGTGGGGCTGCCTTCAGGTGGCCGTAGACGCACGCCTGGGCTGCGCCGCGAGGAAGTCGCGGCCCTGGCCGGGGTGGGTTTGTCCTGGTACACATGGTTGGAGCAGGGGCGGGACATCAGCGTGTCCGCGACCTTCCTCGACAACCTTTCGCGCACGCTCAAACTGGATGCCACCGAGCGTCGCCACCTGTTCCTGCTCGCTCATCAGCGCCTGCCACCGGAGCCGGGGAAGACCTGGTGCACGGTGCCGGCGCTGGTTCACCGACTGATGGCCGATCTACCTTTGCGTCCGGCCTATGTGCTCAACCTGCGCTGGGACGTACTGGCCTGGAACGCCGCGGCGGATCGGGTGTTCGGCTTCTCCGCGCTGCCGGCGGACCGCCGCAACCTGCTGTGGATGCTGTTTACCAGCTCGACAATGCGCGAGCTGTTCAACCCTTGGGATGAGCAGGCGCTGCAGATACTCTCCAGTTTCCGCCGTGACTTCGTGAGGGCGGCCCAGGATCCGGATATCGCTGCGTTGGTGAAGGACCTGGAGAAGGCCTCGCCGGACTTCAGGGACTGGTGGCGGCAGCAAGACATCCACGGCCCGTGCCAGGGGATCCGCCACCTGCACATCGAAGCGGTCGGCCAGGTGGTGTTCGAGCACACCACGCTGACCATCGACGAGGATCGCCACCTGCGGCTGGTCTATTACGCGGCCAAGGAGGGCATGCCGCAGAGCCGCGACTTCGAGCTGTGGTTGCAGCAGGAACCGGCGCTGGTATAAGCCCCGGCGCCGATTGCTCAACCAATCGACGGCCCGCGCTGGCGACCCAGTTGCCAGGAGACGCTGTTGCCCTGGATCAGCGCCGACACGCTCTGCCCGAGCTTCTGCTCGATCACCGGCTTCCACGGCACCAGGCTGAAACCGACGCCATCGTCGAGCAGGGCATAACGGCCGCTGGCCAGTTGCACGCTGCGTCGGTAGATCCCATTGACGCGCTGGCCATCGACTGCCGGGCGGTACTGCAGGCCCGTCTGCGCCGAGATCTCGCGCGCTACCGCGGTCAGCTCCCTTCCGCGCAAGGTGGCCAGCAGGTTGCGTGCGAGCACCACGCGTTGGCCCAGGCGTTCGGCCAGCCCCTGTTCCACCAGGAAGTCGGCACGCTGTCGCAACGCTTCGCGCACCTCCTTGCCGAAGCCCTTGTCGACCAGCTCGCGGTTGTCGCCGATCAGCTGTTGGTCCAGCCAGGTCGCGCCGACGGCGCGTACCTGCTGCTCGAGGGGCAGCGGTGTGCGCAGCTCGACGGCGACATCGCCCAGGCGGCGAGCATCATGCTGCCGGCCTTGCTCGGGCAGGTCGGCCGGCACCCGCCAGACACCCTCGGCCAACCGCTCGACGATACCGGCCCGGTGCAGGGCTTCGAGGCGGCGCACATGACGCTCGATCAGTGCATCAGGATCATGTCCGTCGCTCGACTGCGAGCGTGCCAGGGCCAGGTGATGATCGGTTCGATAAAGGCCGTCCGCAGCCAGCGAAGCAATCGAGCGATCCACCGCGCGCGGCTTGCTCAGACTGCGTGTTTCCACCAGGCCGCCGATGGGGTAGTCGGCCAGCTCCGCACGGGTAGGCAGGGCCAGGTAATGCGCCTTGCCGTCGAGGCCGTCGACCACTAGATAGCCGCGGTCGTTTAGCTCGTCGGCCAGGCCCTTGGATACGATCCTACCGACCACAACAGAACCATCCTTGCCCGGCTCGAAGACCGCCAGCTCGCGCTGCAGGCTACCCATGGCCCGTTGCATCGTACGCACGATATCGCCGCGCTCGCCCATGGCGCGCAGGGTCGCCTCGACGTCGTCATGCAGGAGCCAATGCCCAGGTCGAACTTCATGGGCCAGTTCAAGCTTCTGCAGATGCTGCAAGCGGCCGATCAGCAGTTGCCGACGTGGATGGTTTGCAAGTGTTTTCAGGCTCAGGCCGCCGGCCAGGCGTTCGCGCAGCAGGTTGCGATCCAGGCTGGTGAAACGCTCCTGCTGCACCTCGCGCTGTAGGCTCTGCTGGATCTCCAGCTCGGTGCGCGGCCCCAGCCATTCGGTGGCCAGATCCGAGGCGCGGTTGCGCATGCCCTCGGCGATGTAGTCGCGGGCGATCACCAGATCCTTGCCGGTGTCGTCCTTGCCGCGCAGGACGATATGGGTGTGCGGGTTGTCGGTGTTCCAGTGGTCGACCGCCACCCAGTCGAGGCGGGTGCTGAGGTCGGCCTCCATCCGGATCATCAGGTGGCGGGTGTAGGTGCGTAGGTCGTCGAGCGGTTCGGCATCCTCGGGCGAGACGATAAAGCGAAACTGGTGGCGGTCGTCCCGGCCACGTTCCTCGAACGCATTGAGGTCCGCCTGGTCGGTCAGTGGCCCGTAGGCCTGACCCGGATCACCCTCGCGACTGACGCCGTCGCGCTCGATATAGCGCAGGTGGCTGAGCGTCGAGCGCTTGCCGGCCTGGCGCAGGTTCACCAGGCGCGCCTTGATGGTGACGCGACGGGCGTTGGACGGCAGTTGCTGCGCGCTGAAACGAGCGGCGACATGCCCGCGGCCGAGGCGGGCGCCGGGCTGCTGGCCCGCCTTGCGCGGCTTTCCGGTGCCGGCCTTGTTGGCCTGACGCAGCACCTGGTTGACGAAGGGTTGGCCGCGTTGCTGCGGTTTGCCCGGCTGCGGGCGAAAGCGCAATTCGTCATCCGGACGGCTTCCCTTGCTCATGTTTGGACTCCTCCAAGTTGATCGCAGTACGGCGTGTCAGGCACGCTTTTAAGCCAGTGTCGCTGTGGGGCGAACACGATTTCGGCACCTGGCGACGTAGGCTCTGTGTCGCCGCCAACCCCCGTGCAGACTGCTTTCCAGGCCAACGAAGTGCCGCCCCCTTTTATCTTGCCCTCCGCTTTTTCCGTGCCTTTGCGCTCTTGGCATGGGTAATCAGGGGAGGCGGGACTGCGATTTCCAAAGCTCCTGGCTGGCAGGCGAGGGCAGAGGTATCTGCAGCCAGGCGGCCCGCGACCGCGCACGTCGAGTGCATGCAGTCGGCATGCGGGCCGACAGGGAAACGGCCAGCTCATCGACGCGACTCCAGCCACAAGGGCTGCGCCCGACCAATCACCGCGTCGGCAGACACCGGGCCGAAGTAGCGGCTGTCGAACGACGCCGGGTTGCTGCTGCTGAGCAGGAACAGCTCATTGCCAACCAGGCGCTGACAGGCCTGCCAGGTTGGCAGCGCGCGGCCCTGTCGATCCCACCTCAAGCGCCTGGCAACAACGACGCCATCGATAAGCACCTGGCTGTCCACCACGCACACCCGCTGTGGCGTCATCGCCGCCACGGTTTTCAGCAACGGCACGTCCGCCGGCAGGTAGCCGCGCTGCGCCGCCAGCGACCTCACCTCCGGCGGTAGGTGAACCAGCACCAGGTCGCCAGGCGCCCACGAGTTGACCGGCGAAATGCGGTACCAGCCAACGGGCACGCTGTCGGACGCGTTGTAGACCAGCCGTGGTGGCGACGTCGCAATTGCTGCCCAACCCAGGGCAAACAAACTGCCGGCGAGCAGCGCCAATGGCCACCGCACGCCGCGAGCACCTAACGTCATGACGTGGCCTCCGGAAACTGTCGCTCCAGCACTGCGCGCAGCATCTCCGCCATCGTCATGCCACGCTCGAAGGCCGCCAGCTTGATGCGCGTGCGCAGTGCCGGCGTCACGTCCAGCGTCAGCCGGGCGCTGTAGCGCTCGGCCTTGCCGCTGTCGAGGGCGGCGCCCTGGCGTATCCAGGCTTCGGCCTGCGGGTCGGCCAGTGGGCGTGCACCGATACCGATGCGCTTGCCGCTCATGGCGACCACCTCAGCAGCTCATCGACCAGGCTGCTGACCTCGCGCGCAGCGGCGCTGTCCGGCGCCAGTTCGCGGGCCAGGCGACCGGCTGCCACGCTCTCGGCGAAGACGATGCGCTGGCGAACCTCTGCCTGCAGCGCCGGTAGTGGTTGGTCGGCCAAGGCGCCGCGCGCTTCCCGGCCAATCACCGTGGTACTGACGCGGCGGTTGATAGCGAACGCCGCGCGCAGCGTCGGCCTGAACACCTGCGCCTCGCGGATCAGGTTGACCATCTCCGCGCTGGCCCACAGGTCGTAGGGGCTGGGCTGTACCGGGATCAATACGCGATCCGCCGCCAGCAACGCCGAGCGGGCGAGGGCGGCAATACGCGGTGGCCCGTCGATGATCACGTGATCGGCGCGACGAGCCAGCTCCGGGGCTTCCTGGTGCAGTGTCTCGCGCGCCAGGCCGACAGCACTGAACAATCTCGGCAAACCTTGCTGGCTGCGCCGTTGCGTCCAGTCCAGCGCCGAGCCCTGTGGGTCGGCATCGAGTAGGATGACGTTCTGCCCGCGTAGGGCCAACTCGCCAGCGATATGGGTGGCCAGGGTGGTCTTGCCGACTCCGCCTTTCTGGTTGAGCAGGGCGACGATCATGGCCAGATCTCCCCGACCAAACTGCCCCGTTCAGCACCTGTCCACACAGCGGCGCTGCCCCAATAACAAGTTAGAGCTTTTAAGTTAGTTAAGTTAAGGGGAGCTGAAAGGCCCGCCAGTCGTAGCCTGCAGAGGAGTTCGTGCGCCTGATAGCACGATGGTGATGCGCCTGATAGCACGAGCCCGGTTGCGCCTGATAGCACGACTGCATTCACAGCTTGTCCGCAAGTTATCCCCGTGCCGTCTACGGCACGCGCCGGAAGGCGAGCAACTCGGTCGATGGGGGCAGGTGAACGACCTCCAGGTGATACCCCGGAAGTGGTTGTCGGGCCACCAGAGCACGCACATCCAAAGCAAAGTCCGAATAGCGCGCCGAGCTGCCCGATTTTCGGTACAGATGGCGAAAGTCGAACTGCCAGCCGTCCTCCTGCTTGCCGCCGTGCTTGCGCACTAGGCGATACAGCCAGCGCTCGATGCCGCCGGTGAGACGGAAGTAGGCCGGGTCGATGGTCAGCACCAGGGCCTGATCCAGCACCCCGCTGTAGAACCAGTCCGGCAGGATCAGCTCGATGCCCAGTGGCCGGCCATCCACCGCGGCCAGTTCCTTCCACTCGTTGATCCAGGAGAAACGATGCAGGCGCCGGCCGGTGGTCTCGCGGATCGAGGTGGCCACGCTGGTCGACTGTAGCCGGTCCAGCGCCGCCTTCAGGCGCTGGTAGTCGCGCAGCGAGGTGCCACGGCCGATGAAGCGCAGGATCTGGAAAGGCGTTGCACGCATCAGGCGCGAAGTGGGGATGCCCGCATCGCGCGCCTCGACAAGCTGGCTGGCCGCCCAGATCAGGATGTCGGCATCCCAGATTGTGGCGATACCATGCTCCAGCGTGCCCTCCACACGCACCGTCACCTCGCCCGAGCGAAAGTCGATCGGCACGGTGCGCCGTGACTTGGCTAGCGAGAAGAACGGATGCGCCATCAGATCCTGGGCGTCGCGTGGCGCCATATTCCCCGGCAGGGCGCGGAACAGATCCAGTTGCTCGCTCTGCGAAGTCAAATCGAGATGCCGACAATTCATAGCCGAAGGTTTCACTGATCATCACGCTGCGCTCCCGGGTGGCGGTCGATGTACTCAGGATCGAAGGTGGTCTCGAAGCTGCGCTCACCGGCCCAGGACTCGAGATCGGCGAGCGCGTACATCACCCGCCGGCCAAACTTGTGAAAGCGCGGCCCGCCGCCGATCACCCGCTGCTTTTCCAGCGTGCGCGGCGACAGCCGCAGGAAGGCCGCGGCTTCGTTGTTGGTGAGGTAGCGAGGGGCAGGGCAGGCCTGTGGTGCTTGGGCCTCGCCAGCGCCCTCAACGGGCCGCATGGCATGTGCTGTTGGCCCAGCCTTGCGGTGCAGCGGGGCATCGAGATCGATGCGACGCAGCTGACGTGAAAGATTGGTTGAGTGCGACATGGTGTGTCCTCCGTTGACGTGGGAGGTGCACCGTGCGGCAGCCGTCGCGCTCGATCATGTCGGGTTGGGTCTGGGCGAATGCGCAGGCAGGAGGGAGGAGGATTGATACCGGGAAGGTCTGGACGCTGACCGTGTACGCTCATTTACGCGCATCACCGGCCATGGTGCTCAAGCACGCCAAGCTTCGCGCGTGCAGCCTACGGATTTACGGGTCTACGGCTTTCCACAAAACCGGAAAACCGCATCGGCGGATTCCCGTAAATCCGTAAAAGCGTAAATCCGCTTCCCCACAGATCCGTAAATCCGCGGTTACGGTCTTACGGATTTGGGCAAAACCGTAAGACCGTAACGGTCTCAATCAACTAGCGGCACAACGTGGTTGTTCCAGGCTGATCGCCGGGGCGCGCACCCGTGCATCAGCCTTGCGGGTGGGGGGGCGGGTGGCCAGGAGGACAGGGGCGCAAAAAACAAGGCACCGGGTCGCACCGGTGCCTTCCGCTCGGCCTAGCGATTCCAGAACACGTGTACCTGCTCGAAGCCGGTCTCCAGGGTGAACACGTCGCCGCTGTACTCCATGTCGCGGGCCATGGCGCGATAGTCGATGTACATAGCCAGGTGGGGTGGAATGCTGCTGGTTTCCTCGGTCAGCTCCTGGGCGTAGTCGGCCAGCGAGTTGTAGCAGCCACAATAGTCCTCCTTGGCCGCCTTGCGCGCCTGCTCCAGGTCATTGAAGTGAGAGAGCAGGGCGCCGCCGAACTCGGGGTACTCCTCGATGAAACACGCGATCCCATGGGCGCTATCGAGGCCCTCGTATTCGCCGAGGCGGTAGCCGTCGAAGCCCTCGAAGTCGTGAATGGCATACTCCTCTGCAGTATCGACCGGCGAGGCCGCCAGCATGGCGTCGACCTGCTCCTGGATGTCGTCCGGCTCCAGGGTGGCATCGATCCAGACGCCATGCAGGTGACCAGCGTTGTAGGCGGCCAGATCGGCAACGTAGATCCTGATTTCTTCGCTCATGGCTTTCGCTCCTTCGTCTTCAGGGTTCTGCGCTTGCGCTGCGCATGAACCCCTGCCGACTAGGGCGACTAAGGCGGTCGTGAAAAAATCAGGAAAAATCGCGGAGGCTCCACCCAGCGAAGCGGCCAGGTGGAAACCGTCTATTTTTCTTGATTTTGAGGGGGCAAGAACCCCTATTACGAATCGAGTGGTATTTACTTGGTGTGATTGATATAAAGTATGGCTGCGTATAGTTTGAAGGGCTCCCGAGTGGAGGTTGGTCGTGAGGATTACCGACTTTGAGCGGTTGGTTAGAGTACTTAAGATATTTAAATGTGTTCGTTGAGTGCTACATTGCGGTCAGCGAATCTATTGAGGGTTTGGAGAATAAGAATCCTTGCATGTAGCGTATGCCTAACTCAGTAAGTGCATCTCTTTCGCCCGCGGTTTCAATGCCTTCAGCAATTATACGAATGTTCAGTCGGTCCGCCACAAGAGAGATTCCAGCGACTATTGCCTGGCGGACTGGATCTTTGTCTATCTGTCGGGTTAGAGCCATGTCAAGCTTAAGGATGTGAGGCTGAAAGGTCGCAAGTAAGTTTAATCCTGAGTGGCCCGCGCCAAAGTCATCGATTGCTGTTGTAAATCCTTGTCGGCTATACTCTGAAAAAATTCTTTTTAGATGGTCGACGTGATGAATCTGTTCGCCTTCAGTGACCTCGAACATCAACCTTTCTTTAGGGAAATCGAACTGGTTCGCTGCTTGTAGTGTTGCGCGAATACAGGTTTCTGCTCTATATACCGCATTGGGTAGGAAGTTAATGCTCAGCAGGCAGTCTGGTATTTCCTGTAATTTAAGTCTCGACGCTTGCTCTATTGCTTTGACTCTGCATGCCTGATCAAAGTGGTATCGATTTGATTCGTTGATTTTGCCAAGTATCTCTAAGGCGGATTCGCCATTTACTCCTCTAACTAGAGCTTCATATGCAAAGGGGCGATGCTCTTTGGTGTCGACGATAAGTTGAAAAGCCATCTGGAATTCGAAGCCAAGCGCTGCAGGATTGCGGCATTCTTTACAGCCAATAGGTTGAAATGGCTTAGGGAAGACACTTATATCTAAGTCGCTCATATCATATCCCTTAGGTGCTCACGGCTAGCATGCAGCGTAGCTCATCGGTAAGCATTTTCAACGACTCAGTCCAGAATTTTTCCGCTTCAAAGGTGGGTGGATTTCCTTGTGTCTTGTACCCCGGAAGCGTAATTTCCCTTGTGGTGGCAGCGGGTTCAGCAGCAGTCCTGTTTAGGTGAAGTGAGTAGAGAGTATGGCGTTGCTAGGGGCGGAGAGAGCAGCGGTTTGCACCAAACCTTAGAACATCATGAACCGTAGTCGAGGTTTGCTAAGAGTTGGTTCTATCTTGTCAGTACTTGCTTTAACGTTACTGGTGCATTGCCTGATATGGCTTTTGTTAATAGACTTTTTAGAAAAGATTTGTGTTGTTTCTAGTTTGTGAGTTTTTATTTTTATGTGTGGTGCACGCATTTCTGTGTGATCTGTTTTTTCGAGAGCGGAGGCGGTTAAGTAGAAACTGTCACTGGTATTTTAGTTGTCTTTAAATGGGAGGCGTAAGCTAAATACTGTTTCTTGAACATTACTTTTGATTTTTACCTCGCTCATGTGCGCATGCATGACTGAACGAACTATCGCCAGTCCAAGGCCGCCGGAGTCATCAGGTTGATGACGTGAGGCATAGCAGTGGTAGAAGCGCTCGAAAAGGTTAGGTAGGTGCCCAGCCTCTATCGGAGTGCCATGATTATGGAGCCAGAGGCTCATACTGTTCGGGTTGATTTCTGTGCTGACGACTACGGGGCTGTTGCTTGCTTCATAGCGAAGTGCGTTGATTATAAGGTTTGCTCGCGCCCTGCGTAGTGGCTCTGGCGCTGCGTCCAGCTGCCCATGGCATTGGTTTATCAACCAGATTCCACGGTCTTGGGCCATGCCTTTGAAGTGTTCGCACAACTGCTCGGCAAGAGTATATAGGTCAATTTTTCTCGTTTTATTTTTGCTTGAGGCTGCTCGCATCTGGTAAGGAATAGCATGCTATCTATCATTCGAGCTAGTCTCTCGTACTTCTCTAGATTGGAGAGCAGCAGGTTCTGGTAGTCCTCGCAGATCCGGGGCTGACCAAGCAGTTACTGCGTCTGACCCATCAAGTTGCTCAGTGGCGTGCGCATCTCATGAGCTACCACATTCCGCTGTTTCTCAGCCCCTACGGTTTTTCGACCTATCGCGGTAACTGATTGGGCTCAAGTGCTGCCCTTAGGTCGTGCGGTGATCTTTGGGCGCCTTGACTGCCGTGGAAGTCGTGTTGCTCGTTGCTTGGGGGCGTGAGTTGTCCTCGTGGTTTGAAAATGAGACAGGAGGGCGGCGCTTGCTGGCGAGAGTCTTCCCGCTAGGCGGAGCGTTCGCCTGAGGGCGACTGTCGTCTGTACATCGCTCAAATAATCCTATTCAAGACCTGTACAAGGTGTATGATTTGTATATATTTTGATTGCCCGTGATCGCTAGCTTCTCCGGCCGGCAAGGTTGCTTGTGGTCACAGCTGATCAGTTCCCGGCCACGTGAGAGGCGTTATCGGTCTGCGACATGAATCCAGGCACGCCTATTTTTTAAATGCAATGTGATTGTCAGTGCTTATGGTCACAAGTGGCTCACTAGCTGGAATTTTGTTTCTAGTGACTCTGAGAGTTGGTTGTGAATTGAATTTTTTTCATTTTGCTACGATGCGATGTGTCAAGATGGAGTTAAAGCTACGCTGTAAATTATACGTTTGAGTGATGTTGATTTGCATCGAGCAACTTTCTACCGTGCTTGTAAAACTTGTCTGGGCGCTACTGGTGATTATTGGGCGTTTTCAAGTGTTAAGCTGGCCGGGTGCTTTGAGTGTTTAAATAGGGCTCTGTATATCAAGGCATTTGGCAGTGTTTTACAGTAAAGGGGTGGGTTATGTTTTTCAAGCGTCTTAAATTAGAGAATCATACCCTCAGGGAGGAGCTCTCCGTCATTGAGCAGGTTCGTGATAGCTTAGATGAAGAGATGCTCGGTCTGACCTTGGATGCACTCGGCAACATTAAGGTGGTGAATAAGAATTTTCTGGATGAGATGAAATATTCTGCTAACCAGCTTGTTGGTAAGTCCTTGCTGGATTTTATTCCAGATCGTGTCCGTGGGCTTGAATTCTATCATCGAGTAAGTCAAGCGATTAAGTGTGGTGAACATTTGGCAGGTGTTATACGCCTTCGACGTGGTGATGGCCAGGAGGCCTGGTTGCGTTCAATACTGCAACCTTTGCGAGGCAAGAGCAGTAATCTGTTAGGGTTTTCTATCTATGCCAGTGATCTGACGCGGACAATTGAGGCATCTCGTGAGCATGAGAATCTCATCAAGGCGCTACAATGCTCTACGGCTGTGATTGAATTTAATTTAGATGGTGAGATAATAACAGCTAACCAGCGCTTTCTTGATGCTGTTGGATATGGTTTGGAGCAAATCCGTGGAAAGCATCATCGTATATTCTGCGATTCAACTGAGTCAGGGTCTTCGGAATACAAAGCTTTCTGGGAGCGGCTGCGTGCGGGGCAGTTTGTAGCTGGTCGTTTTCGGCGTTTGGATAGTCGTGGGCATGAGATATGGTTGGAGGCCTCTTATAATCCTGTTAGTAATGCCGATGGCCAGCTTTATAAGGTGGTTAAGTTTGCGACAGATATTACCGGTCAAGTGAATCGAGAAAGGGAAGTTGCTGAGGCTGCTAAGGTTGCCTTCGAAACCTCGAAAAGCACTGATGCTAGTTCTCGCAAGGCGGCGCAGGCAGTTCGGGATATGCTGAGTGCAATGCAGGAATTGGCCGATCATATGCTTGCAGCAAATCAAGGAATAGAAGCGCTGAACAAACAGTCCCAGCTGATCAGTGATATCGTAAAAAATATTAGCGGCATTGCCAATCAGACCAATCTTCTGGCGCTCAACGCAGCAATTGAAGCTGCTCGCTCTGGTGAGTATGGTCGTGGTTTTGCGGTGGTTGCTGATGAGGTTCGTCAGTTGGCTTTACGTACTAGTGGAGCGACTGATGAAATTAATACAGTCGTTGGGCAAAATCAGCAGCTAACTGGAAATGCTGTCGAGATAATTGAACGCAGCAAGGAACAGGCAGAGAAAGGCTTGGAACTGTCATTGCAAGTGGGGCAGATGATAGAGCAAATTCAGGATGATGCGCAGCATGTTGTTACTGCTGTAGAGCGTTTTGCTACGAGCCTGTAGTTTTTATTGGTTGACCAGCTGCTACTGCTGATGAGCTATAAAATTGTGTGTTCGTGGCTGTAATCGCTTTCTACTTATGAATTATTCTGTCTGTGATGATGTTGTCTAGTTTAATTTTCTGCCAATGGTTGTGCGCTCGCAGTCAGTGCCTAAGCTGAGTTCCTTTGGTTAGGATTTGCATGGTCTTGTGAGTAACTGGTAGGGACAGAGTCTCTTAGGTGTGCTTGCAAGAAGGATTGTAGTGGTCAACCCATCCCGGACAGTGGGTTAAGTTTTTCTTCGGCCACCGCAGGTGGTAGCCCATCGTTGTATTGATGCGGTCTGATCCAGTTGTAACGCTGCATCAGGTACTGGCTGATGTCTCGCTTGGCCTCCTGAGTCGTCAGGTAACCGGTCGATGGAATCCACTCCGACTTCAGGCTCCGGAACAGCCGCTCCATCGGCGAGTTATCCCAGCAGTTGCCTCGGCGGCTCATGCTCTGTTCCATCCGATATCGCCACAATCGCTGCCGAAACAGACGGCTGGCGTATTGGCTGCCCTGATCGGAGTGGAACAGCACCTGCTGCGGTTTTCCGCGCTGCTCATACGCCATATCGAGCGCCTTGATCACCAGTTCTGCATCCGGCTTGGTAGAAAATGCCCAGCCAATTACTCGTCGCGCATGCAGATCCAGCACCGCCGCCAAGTAATGCCAGCAGCCTTGCGCCCAGATATAGGTGATGTCGCCGCACCACACCTGATTGGGGCGTTCGGTGGTGAACTCGCGGTTCAACCGGTTCGGGATATCTGGCCGCTCAACCGTAGCCTGCTTGTAAGCGTGCGAGCCTGGCTGCTTACTAACTAGGCCCAGCTCGCGCATCAACCGACGCACGCGAAAGCGGCCAATGTTTACGCCATCCTCGCGCAGCATGCCCAGGATGCTGCGACTGCCAGCTGATCCTCGACTTTGGTTGAACAGATGATTGACCTGACTGCGCAATGCCACTCGGCGAGCATCAACACGACGGCGTCGTAGGCGATGGGCGTAGTAGCAAGACCGCACCACGTCGAACGCTGAACAGACCACTTCTACCGACTCCCGCTCACTTAACTGGTCTATCAGCGCGTACGATTGAACTCGTCCGACATCAAGAGAGCGGTAGCCTTTTTTAAAATCGTTTTCTCCCGTTCCAGTCGGTCGATCCTGGCTTCAAGCTCCTGGATTTTCTGCTGTTCGGGAGTCAGTGCTTTGCTCTTCGGAGTTACGCCCTGGCGTTCTTCTTGGAGCTGTCTTACCCATCGACGCAGAGCCGATTCAACCAGCCCCAGTGAACGGGCTGCTTCGATATGGCTATAGCCTTGGTCGAGCACCAGACTGGCGGCCTCCCGTTTGAACTCGGGCGTAAAGGAACGACGTCGCTTGGTCATCAGACACCTCTCTATGGCGAGTATTCTCGCCCTAAATGGGTGTCCGGGATTAGTAGACCACTACAGATCGAGCGCTGTAGGGGGGGGCTACAACATGAAGCGGGTCAGGAGAATCATCGGCGCCGAAGGCTTGTTGAAGGCAATGGCGGCGTAAAAGCCCTTGGCTTTTGCTGCTCCAGGTAGCGCTAAAACGCTTCATAAACGCTCCGGAGCGTTACCGGTGCTGATCGTGGCAAATGCGTGGGCAATCGACTCGCCCAAGTGCGCTGAGCTGAGGCATCCACGATACGAAAGTGTTTTTACACACTCGGGCCGGAAACGGACGCCTGCGACATGCTCCTTATGCTGGGTATTATCCACCTAAGTCAGTGTTCTCTCAGCCCAGGACAGACCAGCTTTCCTCAGCTTGGGCGACTCGCTTCAAAGCTGATGATATGATCATCCTGACTGGGTTGACGTCCGTGCTGGTAGTTACCCGACACCACCACATCCACAAAGCCCGCTTCTCGCAATGCAAATGCCAACTCATCGACGCCCCACCACCGTAAGTGGAATAGATCGAGCTCGGCACCCTGCAGGTTGCCATCTCGCCAGTGCTGATAGTGCAAGTGGGATAGGGTGGTTTGCTTGATGTAATCGATCTTGGCTCGATGGCTGGTCAACGTTAGCAGGTCACTGCCGGCAACCTCCCAGCTTCGAGCAGAGCTTCCTTCTCCGATGATGCCTTGAATTGGATCAACGTCCAGTATCAGCCGTCCACCAGGCTGCAAGTGATCCCAAAATCGCTTGAGCACGGTCATCGCCGTCGCAGTATCCGTAATCAACTGAAACGACCCAGCGGGCATGATGATTGCGGCGAAGCGATGATCGTAACTGAACTGCTCGAAAGTTTGGCAGGTCAGGGAGATGGGAAGCCGTCGATTGAGGCACTCCTGGCGACAGTATTCGAGCATGTCTTGTGAGGCGTCAAAGCCTTCTACGGCCAGGCCCAATTCAAGCAGTGGTATGAAGATGCGCCCGTTGCCAACTGCAGGTTCGAGGATCGGACCATCACACCCCATCAGACGCTGCTGGTAGTACTCCAAATCGCCGAATGAGTGGCCAATTGGCTTATCGAGGTGATATATCCAAGAGGCGAGTCGTCCGTACCTGTTTTGCATTTCTTTCCTCCCTACAAACGTGACAAGGCTACCTCATGTGGTCTGGACTTGAGTACCTTGCCAGGGAGTTCGAGCACAAAATCAATTCAGTCTTTTGCTCAGTGGTTTCTGAACAGTCATTTCTGGTGTGCCCGGCGATTCTCTGACTGTCCTTGCCGACCTTTTCTAGAGGTGCTGGGGTGTGGCTCGTGGAACCGTTGTGCCTAGTCCATCCAGACGGCATAGTAGCCGGCAGCCTCCCGTGCATCTTTGATTATTCTGGTCAGGCACTGCCCCTGGATCTTCCTCCAGGGCTGTGTGCATTCCGCCCGAATCTGCCGTTTTCGGCCCAACTTAGCGCCTCACAGGCACTTCCACGCGCAGCACGATACCGCCTGTTATCGAGTCATCTATCTCAAGTATCTGCTCGACGCACAGTCCATCCCAATCAGGGCAGACATCAAGCCTTTTTGCCTGTTTCTCCATGCCTTCTAGCGCTGCCATATAACCCATGTCCGAGGCGATATAGCACTCGCAGGTAAGGTATTCACCGGCGGGGACCCGCTTGTGTTTGGCGCTTTCTGTCACTACCGGACACCAGCTACCAAACCACTGAATGCAATCTTCCCAGGGGGCGTCGAGTAATTTCACTGGTGTCAGGATCGCCCGGCTGTAGAGCTTGTCACCCAGTCGCTCGCAGAGTTCTTCGAAACTGATATCTGGAAGCCTTTCGATGTGTAGAGCGCGCTCCTCAAGTACCTCAAGGCGACAGGGTAGGTTTTCTGCCAGTTGAATCTCTAGCGGATTTTGATTCGACGGTACACGGTGTGCCAAAGGCTCGAGCACGCTTCTAACCTGATCCAGCGTGCCGCTTTTGCCGATCACTTTGATTGCTTTGGCCGTTTGCTGTAGCTCTCTTTGCAAGGCCTTGGCCAGTGCCTGGGAGGAAGAGAAACCACAGGCCAGGGCAATATCTGTGATTTTTCTCTGTGGACTGTCCAGTAGCATGGATACGGCCCACTGCAGTTGCACGCGGCTCAGGTAGCTGCCGGGTGTTTCACTAAATACTCGGGTGAACTGCCGGTGGAAATGATACGGAGAGATGGCACTACGCCTGGCCACCTCCTGCCAGGCGAGTGCCGAACCTTGCGTCGAGTGTATGAGCTGCAATGCGGTCTCAAATCGTTTGCGCTGGTGGGGCGGTAGGTTTTTCAGCAGCGCATGTTCCGGCGCCAACATGTGAGGGGTATTACGCATCTGCTCTTGCTCCATGAGCTAGGACTTGTCTGTAGCTGCTATGTGCGGGGCTTGGAAAGTGGCAACATCGCGCTGCCCCTGTCGATAGATTCTGGTTTTTTGAGCCGATAGCTGATGCCGAGCAAAATCGGGACCAGAATCAAGGTAATGGCGGTGGCAAACAGCTCGCCAAACACCAGCGATACTGCCGCAGGCTTCAGGTACTGAGCTTGCTCACTGCTCTCGCTGATCAACGGCAATAGACCGCATACAGTCGTTACAGTAGTGAGAAAAATGGCGCGAAAGCGACTACTAGCACTGCTGATCAATGCCTCTCGCAGGCCCAAACCTGTGCGGATGTTCTGGTTGAAATGGGTGATCAGTACCAGTGAATCGTTTACCACGATTCCGGTCAGGGCCAGCATTCCAAACATTGATAGAAGGCTGATCGGTAACCCCATGAGCCCATGGCCAAAAATCGCCCCTGCGAAACCGAAGGGGATCACTGCCATTATGAGTAGCGGCTGCCAGTATGACTTGAGCGGGATCGCCAGGAGTGAGTAGATAAGAAGTAGAGTCAGCAGCATGGCCTGCTTGAAACCATCCTGTACCTCGTCGATTTCTTCGAACTCTCCGGCAGCTCTGATCGTGACTGCGGGGTAGCGCGCTTCGACTGTGGCAATTTCGTCCTGCAGTTGTTCCAGTGTGTGCTCCGGTGCCTGAATGTCGCGGTCCTGTCGCCAATACAGATTGACCACCTGTTCACGGTTACGTCGGTACAAGATTTCAGGCTCGCGTTCGATGTGTAGCTCTGCCACATCGCCGAGCGCTACTGTTTGGCCGTTGTTCAGGAACACGGGGGTGTTGAGCAACTGCTCCTTGTTACGACGTGCGCTAGCGGGATAGCGCAAGATCAGCTTCGTTTCCTGTCCATTCTCAAGCATGCGGTGAATTTCGCGTTGGCCGAAGGCTTCTCCAGCCAATTGTGCTAAGTGGTATTGGCTGAGGCCCACTTGGCGGCCAAACTCGTTGAGCTTGAGGCTGATCTGGGGCTGTCCGCCTTGGCCGTCGTCATACACGTCGCTTACGCCGGGAAGCCCGGCAAGCGTGTTCGTCAGCGCTTGGCTGGCATCGCGGGCCAGGCCTCGGTCCAAGGCTGCAATAGCTAGTCGACTGCCGCCCGTAGGCGATTCCGCAGAAGCAAAACTCACGGCGTACGCGCCTTCCAGGGGACCCGTCCGTTCGCGCCAGCGCTTAAGCAGGGTATTGCTGGGGAGTTGACGCAGGGCTTCTTGGCTGAGTTCGGCGGTTACCTCGATCTCGCCATAGCCATCAGAGTGGCTCAGCAGGTTGATCAGCAGTGGCTGTTTCAGCGCATATTCTCGCATCAACGTGCTGGAAGTCTGTTCGGCACTCTGGGTTAGCTGTTCCAGTACTCTGGCTTGCAACGCCAAAGGGGCTCCGTCCTGTAGGTCGACTTTTGCGGTGATGTAGCGCCCGGGGATTTCGGGGAAAATCGCGCTGCGGATTGCGCCGCTGCTCCAGAGTCCGTACGCAAGCAGGATAAAAGCGGCGAAACCGAGCAGGGTGGCGGCGCTGTGCTCGAGCGCCGCACTCAGAAGTGGTCGATACACTTTGTTGATGAACCACTGCAGGCCGCTTTGGGCACCATGCTGCAGGCGACTCAGACCCAGGGGCATTCGTATCTCGTTGCCGCACAAATGTGCCGGCAGGATCAGTTTGCTTTCCAGCAGGGAGAACATCAGTGCGAAGATCACAACGGCGGAGAAACCTGCCAGCACTTTGGCCAGCTCATTGTTGATCCACAGCATGGGTGAGAATGCGGCAATGCTGGTCAGCACCCCAAAGACGGTTGCGACGGAAACCCTATTTACGCCTTGCAAGGCAGCTTCGGCCGGAGGGCGCCCAGCGCGCCGCTGAGCATAGATGCTCTCGCCGACGACGACGGCGTCATCGACCAGAATGCCCAGCACGAGTATGAAACCGAACAAGGTAATATCGTTCACGCTGTACTCGAAAACCTGCATCGCGGCGAGGGTGCCGGCCAGGGCCAGGGGGATGCCCGCGGCGACCCAGAATGCCAGTTTCAGCTCGAGGAACAGCCCCAGCAGCACGATAACAATCAACAGCCCCTGCCATGCGCTGTTACCCAACAGTCCAAGCTGTTCGCGGATATACGGCGCCATGTCCGCCATAGTTGTCAGGGTGATATCCGCTGGTAGCAAACGTTGCTGGCGGGCCAGAGTTTCTGCGATGGCTTCGCTGACCAGCAGCAGGTTGTCTTCCCTGGCGGTGCTGACTAATAGGGCGATGGCAGTCTGGCCGTTGTTTCGGACGATCGCTCCGTCGTCTTGGAACTCGCGTTTGATGCTAGCGACATCGCCCAGAGTCACTGTGCCTTGAGCGTTATTGAGCAGGGCAATGCTGCTGAGCGGCTGCAGACCATCGGCGTAGCCGTCGCCACGCAGTAGCAGGCGCCCAGCGGCGTTTTTCATCTCGCCGCTGCGGGTTTCCAGAGAGTTGCGTGCCACCGCGTCGGCAACCTGCTCCAGGTTCATGCCGGTGCTTTGCAGCTTGTCGAGGTCAGGTTCGATGACCAGTAGCGCTCGACGACTGCCCAGGTTGGCTACCTTGGCGATACGTGGGTGCTGTTTGAGGGCCAGCTCGACCTGCCTGGCAATGGGTTGCAGCATGCTGTTGTCATGCGGGCCAGATACGATGACAAAGGCGGCCAGGTTGGTGAACTCCTCGCGGGTTATCTGCGGTTTCTCCGCTTGTTGTGGCATTCCCTCTATCGCGTTGACCTGATTGCGTACCTCTTCGACCAGCTTGTCCAAGTCGGCCGCTGCTGTCTTGCGTACTCTTACGCTGGACATGCCGGCACTGGACTGACTGAGGATCTGCTTGATCCCACCGATACCGCTGATCGCCGATTCGACGCGTTGGGTTACGCTCTGATCGATCTGCGCCGCAGTGCCGCCTGGGTAGGCAATGTTGACCACCAGGCTGCTAGGGGCAATCTGCGGGAACGACTCAATCCGCAGTTGCGTCAGCGACAACAAGCCAGCAGCCAGGATCGTTATCATCAGCAGATTGGCCGCGACGGGGTTAGCAATGAACCAGCGGTTCAGGTAGTTCATAACTCTGCCTCAATCGGCGTCACTACTTGCCCAGGCAGCATGGAGTGCAGTGGATAAAGCACCACTTGGCGCGGCTCGCTTGGTGATTCGTTGAAGATTACCCAGACGCTGGCTTCTGTATGCTGCAGCCGCCGAACATGCTCTTTGACCAGTCGAGCCTCTTGCACCGTCCAGACTTCGTCGTCGCGGGTGAGCGCGCTCAGGGGCAGTTGCATGGCATCTTGCTGTTCGGTCAGACGCAGATGCACCTTGACGTGCTGGTTGGGCAGCAGGCGCGGTATGCGCTGGTAGGGGGTATCGACCCGCAGCACGATTTCTCTTTGGCGGGTAACCTCATTGGCCAGTGGCGCGAGGTAGCGCAAGCTGGCTGGCCAGCGTTGCTGCTGACGGTCCTCCAAGCTGATTTTGGCCTTGCCCAACTCGCCAGATAAGCGTTGCCATTGGTTGTCGCTGATCGGCAGTTTGACGTCCAGGCTATCGCTGGCGGCAATCTCGAACAGTACCTGGCCCTGTTCAACATGTTGCGCAGGGCTGGCCTGCCGCTGAAAAATCACTGCGTCGTACGGCGCTCGGATCTGTGTATCCGTCAGCATTTTTTCGACACTTGTGACCGTGGCGCGGGCCTTGCTAAGCGCGAGTCGCGCCGCAGCAACTTGCGGCTCGCGGCGACCGAAGGCAGTGTTTTGCTCGCCGCGTAGCATTTTCAGCGCAACGGCTTGTTCAAGCTGGGTGCGTGTTAGTTGCAGTTTGGCCTCAGCCACATCACTTTTGGCTTGCGCCAGTTGGGCCTCCAGCACGGTGGTATCGAGGCTGGCCAGCAACTGATCCTTGTGCACAATGGTGCCCGGCTCCAGGCTGTCGTCGAGCCAGTGCAGCTGCGCGCCGCTGCGAGCCCTGAGTTCAGCCTGCCAGCGTGCTGATGTTGTGCCCAGCACGGTAAGTGTCGGAGCGAACGCTTGTGCGTATACCGTCACTACTGTCACCGGCGCAGGATCAGCAACGAGCGGCTTGGTCGTAACCGGCGCAGGTTCGGTAATGATCACCAGAGTAATGGCCACAAGCAGCAGGCCAATGCCGCCAACTATGGGCAGGGTGCGTCGCATCCTTGAATTACGCTGCATTGAGTCGCCCGTGGATATCGCGCAGACGCGAGAGGGTTTGCAATGTGATCGGTAAGAGCAGTGCCGCTTCTACGAACTCCAGTGAATAGGTCACCACTGCAAACAGTTGGCCTGCACTCGGTGTATTTAGCTGAGTGGTCAACAGCAGGTTGGTCAGCACAAAGGCGAACAGCACCATGAAGACGATGCCGTAGAGCGCGGCCTCGGTATCGGAGAGCTTGACTTCACGCGCCTTTAGCTTTCTCAGATGCGTATACAGGCCGCTAGGAGGGAGGGAACTGAGTACGTTGACCTGACGCTCAACCTGACTGTTTAGGCGTGCATTCAGCCTTACGAAGGACTGGTGAAACAGGGCATAGATCGTGAGCATCAGTAGCCCAGCCCCTCCAGCGCTCATCGCAAGCCAAGGGCTGAAACTGGCAAGCACGATCAATGTAACCAGCAACTGAATGATGGCGGTGAGCAGTGGCGGCAGGTCGTGCTCGAGGAAGTCGACGAGCTCGCGGGACATACTCAAACGAGCACTGCGCGTACTCACCGGGCGGCTGCGCAGGCGACTATCGGTATCCAAACCCACTTTTACGCGAATGTCGCCATAGATACGGGTGTCGTAAATGCGCCGTGCCACTGCCACGATGACCAAGGCAGTCAACACGCCGGCGAGTATCAGTACATCCTGATACTGATTGTTCATCAGACTGTCGATCGAATAGCCGATAAAGAGCGGCAGCAAAGCCATAAGGAGATTTTCAGCTATTACCAAAAGCCAGGTAACACTGATCTTGTGCTTGTGCCCGACAACAATCTTCGCCAGGGAAATCGTTTGCAAAGCGCTCACGCTATGGCCTCTGAATTGGATCAGAGGCGATTGTCGCGCTGCTCGTACTTGAAAAAGTGTCTCAGCTTGCTGTCTCTGCACTGGGGGGAGTGGTGGGTCTAGGAATCGGTCTCCCTGTCGCACGCCTGTCAGGCCGGAGTTGCAGGCATGATGGCGAGCAGGATTAGTGGCTGGATATGAAGCGCGCAGGCTGAAAGCCTTCGCCAGCGAGCCGGCAGGATAAACACTGTACTAGTGTGCAGTTTCCGTTGACCACAACAGGGAGTGCTCTGGGGCAGAACCCGAAGCGAGCTGTGGCTCTTCCGCAACATTTTGTACGCCTCATCCCTTTGGTCAGGCAATGGGCAGTTCGCTCCAATACCACCTAGTATCAAAGCAATTCCTGCTTTTTAGGATCGTCCATTGGACTTGCCCCTATCAAACCGGACACCGACACCCCGTTAGGTTGATGCCTCAGCCGAGCGTCTGAACTCCCGAGGTG
>NZ_SUKD01000053.1:0-265 GCF_013357275.1 Pseudomonas sp. BMW13
CGGTTCCGGCTCCGAGGGCAACGACACCATGCTGCGCCTGGTGCGCCACTACTGGGCGTGCAAGGGCCAGCCGAACAAGAAGGTCATCATCGGCCGCGAGAATGGCTACCACGGCTCCACCGTGGCCGGTGCCAGCCTCGGTGGCATGAAGTTCATGCACGAGCAGGGCGACCTGCCGATTCCCGGCATCGCCCACATCCCGCAGCCGTACTGGTTCGGTGAGGGTGGCGAGCAGTCGCCGGAAGCGTTCGGCATCTGGGCCGCC
>NZ_SUKD01000054.1:0-7880 GCF_013357275.1 Pseudomonas sp. BMW13
GCGAGAGAGCATCGCGGCTGAAGCCGCTCCCACGGTGACTGTGTACGACGAATGCGTAGAGCGGGTGCAACCCGCCAACGGCCGGTTCTCTGAAGGTCCAGCACCGTAGTCCGGATGCAATCCGGGGCTGCCGTGGTGCCTGCTCCCCGGATTTCATCCGGGCTACGCACCTGCGGTTGGCAACGATCTCTGTAGGAGCGGCTTCAGCCGCGAAGGGCTGTGAAAGAGCATCGCGGCTGAAGCCGCTCCTACGGTGACTGTGTATGGCGAATGCGTAGGGCGACTGCAACCCGCCAGTGACCGCTCCCACAACTGGCCCGCTCAGCCCCTGCGTCCGAGGCCATGCTGCGCCAGCTTGGCGTAGAACCCGGCGCGGGATATTCCCAGGCGTTCGGCGGCCTGCTGGCGATTGCCGTCGGCGGCCGTGAGTGCCGCCTGCAGTGCCTGGCGTTCGACCTGCGCCAGCTGTTCGGCCAGCGTCCTCGCCGGGCTCGCCATCACCGGCGCAACGGGCACCGGCTCGCCCGGCGCTACCGGGTCCACCAGCAGGCCACGCAGGGTTTCACCATCCAGGCGGCCATCCAGCGCCAGTTGCGCCCGCTCCAGCAGATTGCGCAGCTCTCGCACGTTGCCGCGCCAGGGCTGGGCGCAGAGCAGCGCCAGTGCGTCGTCCGTCAGTTCCAGCGGCGCCAGGCCGGAACGGTTGGCCAGGTCGTCGAGCAGGTGCTCGATCAGCGCGGGGATGTCACTGGCCCGTTCGCGCAGCGGTGGCACGCGCAGGGCCAGCACGTTGAGGCGGTAGTAGAGATCGTCGCGGAACTGCCCGGCGGCGACCTTGGCCTCCAGGTCGATATGGGTGGCGGCGATCACCCGCACGTTCAGCGGTTTGACCTGGTTGGAGCCGAGCGGCTCGACCTCCTGTTCCTGCAGCACACGCAGCAGCTTGGCCTGCAACGGCAGCGGCAGGTCGCCGATCTCGTCGAGGAACAGCGTGCCGCCGTTGGCCACCTCGAACTTGCCGATGCGCCCCTTGCGCTCGGCGCCGGTGAAGGCGCCCGGCGCGGTGCCGAACAGCTCGGCCTCGACCAGGGTTTCCGGAATCGCGGCGACGTTGACCGCGACGAAGGGGCCGTTGGCCCGTGGCGACAGGTTGTGGATGCCCTGGGCCAGCAGCTCCTTGCCGGTGCCGGTCTCGCCGCGGATCAGCACCGTGGCGTCCAGTTGCGCGGCACGCCGGGCCTGGCGCTTGACCTCGCTGGCCGCGGCGCTGGCGCCGATGAACCCGGCGATGGTGTAGCGCGCCCGACGGGCCTTGGCCAGTTCGTGCTGGGTGGCGAGCAACTGGCTCTGCAGGTTGTTGTACTTGGCCATCAGCGGCTTGAGATGGCGGGCGCGGTCGAACAGGACGAAGCCCAGCGCACCGACCAGGGTGCCGTCCTCGTCGCGCAGCGGGATGCGGGTGACCACGAAGTGTTCGCTGCCGAAGGCCATCAGGTCGAGCATGCTCGGCTGGCCGCTCTCGACCACCTCGCGCAGGCGGCTGGCCGGCAGCACTTCCTCGATCTCCTTGCCCAGTGCGGTACGCGGATCGGCGATGCCGACCTTCTGCGCGTACTTGTCGTTGATCCAGACGATGCGCGCCTGGCGATTGACCGCGATGGTGCCCTCGCACTGGGCGTTCAGGTGGTCGAACAGCAGCGGCATAGCCACCGCGCGAAAACGCTCGGGCGACACACCGATGATCAGGCCGTGCTGGTCGAGGTCGTCGCGAGAGATGGCCATGGGCGAATATCCGAAGTCACAAGCCGCTGATTATGGTTGGCGGCGCTGCCAGCGGGCAACGTCGACGGACATCGGACAATGGCATTCGGCGCGCGCTTCTGGAATAGTTAGGCGGCTATGCGTAACCCGCTGGCACCTGCCGATCGCCCACAAGGCCTGCCCGGCAGTCGTGACACCTGCCGTGTCCCTCTCGCGTGCCAACCTGGCGCGCCAGGCGAGCCACCCGTTCGCCGCTGGATCCGCACCCTTGCCCGGTGCCACAACGACAACGACCAAGATCCATACAAGGACGCCCCGATGAAACTCAAGCGACTCTTTTCCGCGCTCGCCGCCGGCGCTGCGCTGACTGCCCTGTGCGCCACCGCGCAGGCACGCGAATACTCCGTGTCCACGGTCCTGTCGGATGCCTTCCCCTGGGGCCAGGCCGCACAGAAGTGGGCCGACCTGGTCAACGAACGCTCCGAAGGGCGCATCACCCTGCGCGTGTACCCCAATGCGCAACTGGTGGCTGGCGACCAGACCAAGGAGTTCTCCGCCATGCGCTCCGGCCTGATCGACATGGCCGTGGGTTCGACCATCAACTGGTCGCCGCAGGTCCCGGAACTCAACCTGTTCTCCCTGCCGTTCCTGATGCAGAACGACGCCGACCTCGACGCCATCACCCAGGGTGAAGGCGGCAAGCTGGCGTTCGCCGCCATCGAGCAGCGCGGCATCGTGCCGCTGGCCTGGGGCGAGAACGGCTTCCGTCAGCTGTCGAACTCGGCCAAGCCGGTACGCAGCCCGGCCGATCTGGCGGGTCTGAAGATCCGTGTGGTCGGCTCGCCGCTGTTCCAGGACACCTTCACCGCCCTCGGCGCCAACCCCACGCAGATGAGCTGGGCCGACGCCAAGCCGGCGCTGACCACCGGTGCGGTGGACGGCCAGGAAAACCCGTTGTCGGTGTTCGACGTGGCGCGGATCGACCAGGTCGGCCAGAAGTACCTGACCCTGTGGAACTACATGGCCGACCCGCTGATCTTCGCGGTCAACCAGCGCGTCTGGAAAGCCATGCCGGAAGCTGACCGCGAGCTGCTCAGCCAGGCCGCGCGCGATGCCGGCAAGTGGGAGATCGAGCTGTCGCGCAATGCCCAGGCCCAGCGTCTGGCAGACATCCGCGAGCGTGGCGTGGAGGTGATCGAACTGAGCGAGGCCGAGCGTGCCGCGTTCGTCGAGGCCACTGCCAGCGTGCAAGAGAAATGGGCACCGCGTATCGGCGATGCGCTGATGGACGCCGCGCGCAAAGCCGTGGCCCAGCCCTGATCCGTTTCATCTGACCGCAAGCCCAAGGGCTTTGCGGCGTGCTGCAGCAGGTCTGTCGCGCGACACCGATCCGCTCCCCTCTCTCGTTCATGGGAGAGGGGCTGGGGAGAGAGCCGCTCTTCTGCTGAAGCACGCCAAGCCGGTCATTCGAGGTTCTTATGAGCAAGCAAGTCGACGCGCCACTGGAGCGCGCGCTCGCCACCCTGGCCCTGGTGATCATCAGTCTGATCAGCCTGGCCAACGTCGTGGTGCGTTATTTCACCGATGCTTCTTTCGCGTTCACCGAGGAAATCTCGGTGTTCCTGCTGGTGGTGCTGACCTTCGCCGGTGCCAGCGTGGCCATGCGCAGCAACCGGCACATCCGTATCGGCCTGCTCGAGCGCCTGTTCCCGCGCCTGCGCACGCCGCTGATCCTGCTGCAGTGGCTGGCCGGCGTGCTGGTACTGGGGCTGGTGTGCTGGTTCGGTGGCCAGTTCGCCTGGGAGGAATACCAGTGGGAGTCGCAGTCGCCGGGGCTCGGCCTGCCCAACTGGTGGTACGTGGTGTGGCTGCCGATCCTGGCGCTGCTGGTGTTCGTGCGCCTGAGCCAGATGACCCTGGATCGTCTGCGCGGGAGGATCAGCGATGAGCCCTGATCTCTGGTTGATCCTCAGCTTCGTCGTGCTGCTGGCGCTCGGTGTGCCGGTGGCCTTTGCCCTGGGGCTGTCCGGCGCCATCGGCATCATCGCCTGCCTGTCGCCGGACATGCTCGCCACCCTGGGTACCAACACCTACAACGGCGTGGCCAAGTACCCGCTGATCGCCATTCCGCTGTTCATCCTCACCGGCCTGGTGTTCGAGAAGGCCGGCGTGGCCTTGCGCCTGGTGCGCTTCGCCCAGGCGCTGATCGGCCCGCGTCATGGCGGCCTGGCGCTGGTGGCGGTGCTGGTGTGCCTGATCATGGGCGGCATGAGCGGCTCCGGTCCGGCGGATGCCGCTGCGGTGGCCATGGTGATGCTGCCGAGCATGACCCGGGCAGGCTATCCCAAGCCGTTCTCGGCCACCCTGATCGCCGCCTCGGCGTCCACGGCGATCCTGATCCCGCCGTCGATCGCGCTGATCCTCTACTCCATCGTGGTGCCCGGCGTGGACCTGCGCGCGCTGTTCGCCGCCGGCCTGTTCCCCGGCATCATCGCCGGCCTGGTGCTGCTGCTGCCGGCCTGGCTGCTGTCGCGTCGCTACGGCTGGGAGTCCCCGGAGCAGGGCGAGCGCCCGGCACTGGGGGAAAGCTTCAAGCAGGCGCTGCCGGCGCTGTTCGCTCCGGTGCTGATCCTCGGTGGGCTGCGCAGCGGCCTGTTCACCCCGACCGAGGCGGCGGTGGCCGGTGTCACCTACGGCGTGCTGGTCGGCCTGTTCCTCACCCGCGAGCTGGACTGGCGCGGCCTCTGGCGCCTGTGTGGCGAGGCGGCGGTGATCTCGGGGGTGGTCATGCTGATCATCGCCCTGGCCGGCATCTTCGCCTGGGCCGGCACCATGCTCGGCACCTTCCGCCACCTGGCCGAGTGGCTGATCTCGCTGTCGGACAACGGCTGGGTGTTGCTGGCACTGGTGATGCTCGCCGTGCTGCTGGCGGGCATGCTGCTCGATGCGATTTCCATCTACCTGATCCTGATGCCGATCCTCATCCCGGTGATGCAGCACTTCGGCTGGAATCCGGTGTGGTTCGGCATCCTGCTGGCAATGAACATCGCCATCGGCCAGTTCACCCCTCCGGTGGCGATCAACCTGATGGTCACGGCCGAGGTCGCCAAGATCCGACTCGAGCAGACCGTGGGCTGGGCCGCGTTGTTCGTGGTGGTGATGTCCAGTGCGCTGCTGCTGGTGGCGATCTTCCCGGAAATCGCCCTGTGGTTGCCGCGAGTGCTGGGCTACGCGGTGTAAAAGGCGCGACAGCGTCTATAGTTGGCAGATGGTGCGCAGCGGGGGGCTGCGCACCACTGAGGGCGGTACCGCTGGGCAAGAACATGGGCGATGGTGACTATAACGAGCACAGGGATGTAGGCACGGAGCACTGCGAAGGGCTGCGTGAGTCGGGCAAGCGTGCGCTGATGCGTACCATCCTGCTGGCAACGGGGCTGACCCTGGGTGGCTTTTCCGTGCTGCAGGCGTTGGCCGGCAACTACCCGTTCGCCATCCTCGAAGTGCTGTGCACCGCGCTGCTGCTGTTCGGCGCCAGCCGCATCGGGCGGGCGCGCCACCTCAACCTGTGGATCTACCTGTACCTGGTCCCGACCTTCTGTTTCATCCTCTACATCATCGTCATGCCGGATGCCTCAGCGGCGGCGTTCGTCTGGCTGTACATGATTCCGCTGTTGGCCTACCTGCTGCTGGGCAAGCAGCGTGCCTTCCTGCTGACCGCGCCGTTCATGCTCGCCGGCCTGTTGCTGTACTTCGCCGACAACCGCCTGAACCTGGATACCCGTGGCCTGATCGACCTGGGCAATGCGGCCCTGTGCGGTGTCCTCATCCTGGTCTTTGTGCATATCTACGATGGCTTGCGCATGCAGGCCCATCTGGAGCTGGAGCGCCTGGCGCAGACCGATTCGCTGACCGGCGTGGCCAGCCGTGGCAGCTTCCAGCATGCCTTGCAGCGCAGCATCCAGGAGGTCGAGCGCAGCAACGGGCATCTGGTGCTGGCGCTGCTCGACGTCGACCACTTCAAGCAGGTCAACGACCAGTGGGGGCACGAGGCGGGGGACATGGCCCTGCAGCACATCTGCCAGATACTCCAGCACCGCCTGCGCGTGACGGATTTCCTCGGGCGCCTGGGCGGCGAGGAGTTCGGCCTGTTGTTGCGGCACACCGACAGTGCGGGTGCCGAGCCGCTGGTGGAGCTGCTCCGCGAGCAGGTCGCCGAGCAGCCGCTGGAGTACGACGGCCAACTGATCGCGCTGTCGGCCACCTTCGGCCTGGCCGCCTGGCCAGCGGATGGACGCAGCGCCGCCGAGCTCTACCGCAGCGCCGACCGCCGCCTGTACCGGGGCAAGCAGCGCGGGCGCAATCAACTGGTCAGCGCGGACGTTCCCGGGGAACTGCTGCTGGACAAGTTCGACGTGCGCCTGTGAGCGAGCGCATCGCCAGTACACGTGCATTACCCCGCTCCAGTTTTCCCAGCAGTGTCCGTGACTCCAGGCAGGGGCAGGCCGGCACTAGTGCAGTTGTACTAGTGCCCGGGTGTTTGCCTGCCAGCGCCTTGCACCGCCCGATGGCTACGGCCTAAGGTGCCGGAACAACGACAAGCGCTGCAATCAGCAGGGAGTGCCAGCATGCCCAGGACGGTTTCCTACGACACCGAGCGCGCCCAGGCCGGGGTGCGCCTGATCTTCGTGGTGGTTGCCTCCTGCTACTTCGTGGGGCTGTACCGGTTCGGGCTGATCGAGCCGCAGCTGGTCTGGAAGGTCTTTGCCTTCATCGCCTTCTTCTGGAGCGTGTCGATGCTCCTCTGGCTCGACATCGGTCGGCGTCCTGGCCACTACCGAGTCCGCCGGCTGATCACCATGCTCACCGACTACGGCGGTATCACGCTGGTCATGGCCGCTGGCGAAGAAGCCATGCTGCCGCTCTATGCGACGCTGATCTGGAGCACCATCGGCTACGGCCTGCGCTATGGCTCCGGCTACCTGCTGCTGGCCACCTTCATGGCGTTGCTGTCGTTGCTGGGGATCGCGTTGCTGACCGGCTACTGGCATTCGCAACCTTATCTGCTGATCACCTTGCTGCTCACCACGATCATGGTCCCCGGCTACATGCACGCCCTGCTCAAACGCTCACGCGAGGCTGCCGAGGCCGAGCAGGCGGCGAACCGGGCCAAGTCGCAGTTCCTCGCGCAGGCCAGCCATGACCTGCGGCAGCCCATCCACTCCATCAGCCTGTTCACCGCCTGCCTGCGCGACAGCGACCTGGGCGCCGAGCAGCGGCGCCTGGTGGAGAACATCGACAAGTCACTGCACAGCGTCGCGCGCCTGTTCCGCTCGATTCTCGACATGTACTCGCTGGACAGCGGCAAGGTAGTGCCGCGAATGGAGACGCTGGAGCTGCGTCCTCTGCTGCAGCAGCTCATCCAGCAGAATGCCGAGGCGACGCGCTGGGCCGGGGTCGAGATTCGTCTGCATTGCCCACCGCTGCATGTGCGCGCTGACCCGGCGCTGCTCACCACCATGCTGCAGAATCTGCTGTCCAACGCGCTGAAATACGCGCCGGGCAAGCCGGTGCTGATCGCCTGCCGGCGTCGCGGCCAGGGCCTCGCCATCGAGGTCTACGACCGGGGCCGGGGCATCGCCGTCGGCCATCTCGACAGCATCTTCAACGAGTTCTATCGCGTGCGTCAGGAGCGTGACCGCGACGTCGACGGCATGGGCCTGGGCCTCGCCATCGTCAGGCGCCTGGGCACGCTGATGGACCTGCGGGTGAGCATGCGCTCCGTCGAGGGCCGAGGCACGCGGGCGATGATCGACGGCTTGCAGCGGGTCGAGGCACCGAGCGCGAGCCGCCCGACCCACGCGGGCAGCGCCCAGGCGCCGAGGATGCTCGATGGCTTGCGCGTGTGCCTGATCGAGGACGATCAGAACGTGCTGCTGGCGACCGCGACCCTGCTGCGCAAGTGGGGTTGCGAGGTGGCGACCTTCGATGCACTGCCCGATGCGTCGATGCATTTCGACCTGGTGGTGACCGACTTCGACCTCGGCACCGAAGTCTCCGGCGCCGACTGCATTCGTCACCTGCGCCGGCACAGCGGACGTGAAGTGCCGGCGATCATCATG
>NZ_SUKD01000055.1:0-2236 GCF_013357275.1 Pseudomonas sp. BMW13
CATGATGATCGCCGGCACTTCACGTCCGCTGTGCCGGCGCAGGTGACGAATGCAGTCGGCGCCGGAGACTTCGGTGCCAAGGTCGAAGTCGGTCACCACCAGGTCGAAGTGCATCGACGCATCGGGCAGCGCATCGAAGGTCGCCACCTCGCAACCCCACTTGCGCAACAGGGTCGCGGTCGCCAGCAGCACGTTCTGATCGTCCTCGATCAGGCACACGCGCAAGCCATCCAGCATCCTCGGCGCCTGGGCGCTGCCCGCGTGGGTCGAGCGGCCTTCGCTCGGTGCCTCGACCCGCTGCAAGCCGTCGATCATCGCCCGCGTGCCTCGGCCCTCGACAGAGCGCATGCTCACGCGCAGGTCCATCAGCGTGCCCAGGCGCCTGACGATGGCGAGGCCCAGGCCCATGCCGTCGACGTCGCGGTCGCGCTCCTGACGCACGCGATAGAACTCGTTGAAGATGCTGTCGAGATGGCCGACCGCAATGCCCCGGCCCCGGTCGTAAACCTCGATGGCAAGGCCCTGGCCGCGACACCGGCAGGCGATCAGCACCGGCTTGCCCGGCGCGTATTTCAGCGCGTTGGACAGCAGGTTCTGCAGCATGGTGGTGAGCAGCGCCGGATCTGCACGCACATGCAGTGGCGGGCAATGCAGGCGGATATCGACCCCGGCCCAGCGCGTCGCCTCGGCATTCTGCTGGATGAGCTGCAGCAGCAGAGGGCGCAGCTCCAGCGTCTCCATTCGCGGCACGACCTTGCCGCTGTCCAGCGAGTACATGTCGAGAATCGAGCGGAACAGGCGCGCGACGCTGTGCAGCGACTTGTCGATGTTCTCCACCAGGCGCCGCTGCTCGGCGCCCAGGTCGCTATCGCGCAGGCAGGCGGTGAACAGGCTGATGGAGTGAACCGGTTGTCGCAGGTCATGACTGGCCTGCGCGAGGAACTGCGACTTGGCCCGGTTCGCCGCCTGTTCGGCCTCGGCGGCTTCGCGGGCGCGCTTGAGCAAGGTGTGCAGGTAGGCCGGCGCCATCAGGGCCGTCAGCAGCAGCGTCGCCACCAGGTAAGGCTGCGACTGCCAGTACTCCGACATGCAAGCGGTCAGGATCAGGGACAGCAACGCCATCAGCGTCGCCCGCAACAGGTAGCCGAAGCCGTAGCGCAAGCCGTAGCCGATCGTGACCCAGACCAGGATCGCATAGATCGGCAGCATCAACTGACCACCGTTGACCAGTGTCAGGGTGATCCCCGTGTAGTCGTTGAGCATGGTGAGCATGCGCCGCCAGGGGCGGTTTCCCGGGCGGCGCATGACGTCGCAGCGAATGATCATCGCCAGCACAAGCAACGCTGCGTACAGCGCCAGCGCCTTCCAGACCGGGCCAGGTTCCATCAGCGAACAGCGGTAGAGCACCACGGTATAGCTGCTGACGATCGCCACGAAAATCAGCCGTACTCCGGCCTGGGCGAGCTCGGTGTCGTAGGAAACGGGCCCCTTCCTGGGCATGCTGACACTCCCTGCTGAAACAGCTTTCGTCGTTACCCCGACACCTTAGGCCCTGGGCAGCGAACGCGGCAAGGACCATAGGCGGGCACTAGTACACCCGTACTATTCCTGGCCTGTCAGCCCCTTCCTAGAATCGCGGATAACGCTTCGGCACTGGGCCGAGGCCTGGTGATCGAAGGGAATGTCCGATGAATATCAATGGAAGCCTGGGCTTGGTCCTGGGTGCCGCCGTACTGACGGCGCTGACCGGCTGCCTGCCACAGAACACGCAGAGCCAGGGCCTGCAGAATGCCCAGATGGCCAATGACCCATGCGCCCCGAGCGCAACCAGCAGCCTGATCGAAACCGGTCGCAGCCTGCTGGACATGGCCAACACCGTGCTCGAGACGCAGCAGAGTTTCAACGGCAATTCCGCCACCTACACCCAGCGCATGCAGGTCGCGGAGAACGCCCAGCGGGTCAACCAGGGGCAGAACGTACTGAACAACGTCGAGAAACTGGCCGGTACCAACCAGCAACCCTGCGTAGCGCCCGCGCCAACCAGCGCGACGCGCTGATCAGGGTGTGGCGCTCAGGCGGCCTTTAGTTTCAGCTTCAGCGCCACCAGCAGCGAACGCAGTTCGGCAGGCTGTACCGGCTTCGACAGGATCGGCGTGTCGCCATCGCCCACCTGCTCCTGCACACGGCGTACGTCGTGCCCGGTCATGATGATCGCCGGCACTTCACGTCCGCTGTG
>NZ_SUKD01000056.1:0-1876 GCF_013357275.1 Pseudomonas sp. BMW13
CGGCGTTCTACTGGGCCTGGTGGATCAGCTGGTCGCCGTTCGTGGGCATGTTCATCGCGCGGGTCAGCCGTGGCCGCAGCGTGCGTGAGTTCCTCATCGCCGTGCTGCTGGTACCGTCGCTGGTGTCGGTGCTGTGGATGACCGCCTTTGGCGGCACCGCCATCAATCAGCTGCTGGTGGACGGTTTCACCGGTGCGCAGGATGCCGGCCTGGAGCTGAAGCTGTTCAGCATGCTCGGTGAGATGCCGCTGACCGGCATCACCTCGTTCATCGGCATCGTGCTGGTGGTGGTGTTCTTCATCACCTCGTCGGACTCCGGCTCGCTGGTGATCGATACCATCACCGCCGGCGGCAAGGTCAACGCTCCGGTACCGCAGCGCGTGTTCTGGGCCAGCATCGAGGGCGTCATCGCCATCGCCCTGCTGCTCGGTGGCGGTCTGGTGGCGTTGCAGGCGATGGCCGTGTCGACGGGCCTGCCGTTCACCATCGTGCTGCTGGTGGGCTGCATCTCCATCGTCAAGGGGCTGATGAGCGAGCCGCGCTGAGCAGGCTGCTCGCCGTTGCCAAAAGCGCGCCTTCGGGCGCGCTTTTTCGTTCCCGGGTAACGGGTCGTTAATGGGAAAACCCGCGGCGTTCCCGCGGTGCAGGCCGTTTTTTCCTTCTGCTAGCGTCGGCTTCCGCGATTCGCAGCCCCTGCGCGCGCCCTAGAAAAAGAAGGAGCAGCCCCTTGAGCCAAGGCCCCGTACCCCGCAACAACGACTCATCCGCAGACGGTATTCCCGCCCCGAGTGGTGCCGTCACCCTCATCGACACCGACTACGTGGTCGGCCAGGACAACATCCGTGGCCGCTACCTGGTCAATCTCGACATCCATGGCGTGGTCTTCCTGATCTCGGCGGTGACCGCGTTCATCTTCGTCGCGCTGGCGCTGGCCATGCACGACCAGATCGAGCCGCTGTTCAAGGCCGTGCGTGACTGGCTGACGGTGCACCTGTCGTGGTTCTTCATCGGCTCGGCCAACATCTTCGTGCTGCTGTGCCTGGGGCTGATCGTGTCGCCGCTGGGCAAGGTGCGCCTCGGCGGTACGCTGGCGCGCCCCGATTACTCGTACTTCTCCTGGTTCGCCATGCTGTTCGCCGCCGGCATGGGTATCGGCCTGATGTTCTACGGCGTGGCCGAGCCGATGTCGCACTACGGCACGGCCCTGGGCGGCATCAGCGTGGACGCCAACGGCGTACGCACCGACTGGGCGCCGCTGGGTGCCGCTGCGGGCGACTCCGCCGAGGCGGCGCGCCTGAGCATGGCCACCACCATCTTCCACTGGGGCCTGCACCCCTGGGCGGTGTATGCCATCGTCGCCCTGGCGCTGGGCCTGTTCGCCTTCAACAAGGGCCTGCCGCTGTCGTTCCGCTCGATCTTCTTCCCGCTGCTCGGTGAGCGCGTCTGGGGCTGGCCGGGCCACCTGATCGACATCCTCGCGGTGTTCGCCACCCTGTTCGGCCTGGTCACCTCGCTGGGCCTGGGCGCCGAGCAGGCCACTGCGGGCCTGCACGCGCTGTTCGGCCTGCCGGCCGATACCACCACCAAGGTGTTGCTGATCACGGTGATCACCCTGATCGCCCTGTGCTCGGTGCTGACCGGCGTGGACAAGGGGGTCAAGCGCCTGTCGGAGATCAACATGGGCCTGGCCCTGGCGCTGCTGCTGTTCGTGCTGCTCGCCGGGCCGACCGCCCTGCTGCTGACCGGCGTGCTGGACAACCTGGGTGCCTACCTGCAGTACCTGCCGGCGCTGTCCAACCCGGTCGGGCGCGAGGACGCCAACTTCAGCCAGGGCTGGACGGCGTTCTACTGGGCCTGGTGGATCAGCTGGTCGCCG
>NZ_SUKD01000057.1:0-404 GCF_013357275.1 Pseudomonas sp. BMW13
GCCGTCGTCACCGGCCCGGCCGGCGAAGAGATCCACTGCGACGAATACGGCCGGGTGAAGGTGCAGTTCTTCTGGGACCGCGAAGGCCAGGCCGACGACAAGACCAGCTGCTGGCTGCGCGTCAGCTCCAGCTGGGCCGGCGATCGCTACGGCGCCATCACCATCCCGCGCATCGGCATGGAAGTGCTGGTCACCTTCCTCGAAGGCGACCCCGACCAGCCGCTGGTCACCGGCTGCCTGTACCACGCCGAGCACGTGGTGCCCTACGACCTGCCGGCGAACAAGACCCGCAGCGTGTTCAAGACCCTGAGCAGCCCCGGTGGTGGCGGCTACAACGAACTGCGCATCGAGGACCGCAAGGGCGCCGAGCAGATCTACGTCCACGCCCAGCGCGACTGGGACGA
>NZ_SUKD01000058.1:0-280 GCF_013357275.1 Pseudomonas sp. BMW13
TCACTACGCGCACGTTGACTGCCCGGGCCACGCCGACTACGTGAAGAACATGATCACCGGTGCTGCCCAGATGGACGGTGCGATCCTGGTCTGCTCGGCTGCCGACGGCCCGATGCCGCAAACTCGTGAGCACATCCTGCTGTCCCGTCAGGTTGGCGTACCGTACATCGTCGTGTTCCTGAACAAGGCCGACATGGTTGATGACGCTGAGCTGCTGGAACTGGTCGAGATGGAAGTTCGCGACCTGCTGAGCACCTACGATTTCCCGGGTGACGACACT
>NZ_SUKD01000059.1:0-1332 GCF_013357275.1 Pseudomonas sp. BMW13
GCTGAACGAGCCCCTTGAAACACAGGACACCGTTTCCCCCTTACCATAAGGGATAGGCAAACGACTGTGTTTATGACTACCAGCAAAGACAAAACCATCGAAGTGCTCGGCCAGGAGCGGCGTCGCCGCTGGAGCGTCGAGGAGAAACTGGCCATGGTGCGCGAAAGCCTGGAGCCCGGGCAAAGCGTCTCGGTGGTGGCCCGGCGCAACGGCATCAACCCCAACCAATTGTTCCACTGGCGCAAGCTCTACCAGGACGGCAGCCTGTCGGCGGTCAGTGCTGGTGAAGCGGTGGTGCCCGCTTCCGAGTTGGCCGATGCCCTCAAGCAGATCCGCGAACTGCAACGAATGCTCGGGAAGAAGACCATGGAGGCCGAGATCCTCAAGGAAGCGGTGGAGATCGCCCGCTCGCGAAAATGGTTTGCGCACTCACCCTTGTTGCCGGGGGACGACCAGTGAAAGCGGTCAGTGAGAGTCTCGGTGTGGCGCGCTCGCAATTGACGGCTCGACTCAAACAACCCGCGCAAGGGCTGCAACCCCGTCGGAGCCGAACGCTCAACGATGCGGCCCTGGTCGAGCAGATCAAACAGGCCGTCGGCGTGTTGCCCAGCTATGGCTATCGTCGGGTCTGGGGTCTGTTGCGTCGGCAGCAGGAGCAACAGGCCCTGCCACCGGTCAACGTGAAGCGGGTTTACCGCGTCATGCGTGACCACGCTCTGTTACTGGAACGCCGGCGCAAACAGCCGGGCGTAGCGCGGCGTCACGAAGGTCGCGTCGCCGTGGACACGAGCAACACCCGCTGGTGCTCGGATGGCTTCGAGTTCCGCTGCGAGGATGGCGAAAAGCTGCGCGTGACCTTCGCTCTGGACTGCTGCGACCGCGAGGCCATCAGCTGGGTGGCCAGCCCAAACGGCTACAGTGGCGACGATGTCCGCGACGTGATGCTGGAAGCCATCGAGCAACGCTTCGGTGGTGAGCTGCCGGCGTCGCCAGTGCAATGGCTGAGCGACAACGGCTCGGCCTATACGGCCGAACAGACTCGAGCCTTCGCCCGGCAGATTGGCTTGCTGCCACTGACAACCCCGGTGTGCAGCCCGCAGAGCAACGGCATGGCGGAGAGCTTCGTGAAGACCATGAAGCGCGACTACATCCGCCACATGCCCAAGCCCGATCGAGCGACGGCCCTGCGCAACCTGGCCATCGCCTTCGAGCATTACAACGAGGAGCATCCGCACAGTGCACTGAAATACCGCTCACCTCGGGAGTTCAGACGCTCGGCTGAGGCATCAACCTAACGGGGTGTCGGTGTCCGGTTTGATAGGGGCAAGTCCA